>JAYVVA010000001.1:0-1574 GCA_043787435.1 Sphingomonadales bacterium
AACTGCTTGTCCCCGAAATCATGACGTGCGGGGTTGAACTCGAACAACCCGGCACGGACAAGCAAGGGCTGCCAAGCAGGTTTTAGCTTTGGTGCGTCAGGTTTAAGATCGACGCCGACGCCAGTGAGGATCCGGGCAAGTTCCTGAACGTCTTTCTGACTGTAACCCGAACCAACCCCCATGGAATGCAGTTCCATGATCTCGCGGGCGTAATTCTCATTGATGTGCCCACCGGCGTTTTGGTCATTGTCGAGATAGCGGAGCATCGCGGGATGCCGGAGTGTCGCCTCGAGCAAATCACGAAACTTGCCGAGGGCTCTGGGCCGGATCGCGTGATCCTCATAATCGCCGACCATTGCACGGATATCGCGCTTTTGAGCCTGGACGTTGAAATGATTGAACCAGAACCAGGTCATCTGTTCGCGCAGCTGGTCTGACGAATAGAGGTCGCGCAGGAGCGAGCGCGTCGCCGCTTCGTTGGCAAGCGCGTTCATCGATTGCTGATAAGCTTGTTGCGCAGATTTCTTTTGATCTAAATCGGTCAGAGCATTGGCTGCGCGGTTCTGCGCTTCCTCCGCGACGACCAGTGCGGCCATTGGTTCGTGCGCCAAGCGCATTGCGGCGATTTGGGCCGCGGCCTTGGGAGGGAGCATTTCGTCAGGCCTTTTCGACGGCTGAGACGGACGCGCGTCATGCGTCGCGCTACAATTTATCTGTGACGAAGGTGACAGTCCCCAGGTCATGCGGTTGCACCAAGCGAGGCGGATACCGGATTCGCGGTTAGCCAACGCCGCACGCCCAACACTGGCAGTGAGCGTTGTGACGATAAGTCCGGCAACAAGCACTGGTAAGAAACGCACGATATTTGCTCCTTGATTTAGCGTGCCTCGCTGAGGCTGAATGTAGCCTTGCGCGAACGGTGGCCTGCAGCAAGGAAAACACTCGTGTTTTGGTAGACATTTTTGTTGTTTCGCGATACGCAGATTGCCCGCCGACCGTAATCGGCCGGCTCAGCGGGACGGTATTATGAGCACGGTATATGACTACTTAACTATCGCCGTTTTTGCCGGCCTTATCGTGCTGTATCTTCAACGATCGGTAGGCGAGGGTCCGTATCGCGACTCGCTGTGGCAATATCTTGTGGCGTCAGTCGGCTGTGCGGTTGCTAATTACTTGGGTAACGGAGGCTATCGGGTCGCCGGCATACTAGCCTTTGTCGCAACGTTAGCCTTTATATTCTACGTCCTGCGGCCGTTTGGTCGACCTTCCAAGCCCTAACAAGATGTTCAGAGGTCTGGCGTTACCAATAAATCGTTTGCCTGCGGGGACGCCTTAAAGTGTGCGATTATGGCACACCGTTAGACCTGCCCGAAACTTTCAATTGTGTTTATGGTTCATACACCATATTGAAATTGCAACATTGATTCGTCGGCAGGAGGCGTGCAATTCGCACAGGGCCGGCTTAAAGGGATAGTAGCATGCGCAGTTTTAGATACATGATCGCAGCGTTGGGGATGGTGACAATGACGTCTCCTGCAGTAGCGGTTGAAGTCGCACTACCGGCAAGCAGTGTA
>JAYVVA010000002.1:0-3792 GCA_043787435.1 Sphingomonadales bacterium
ATGACCTGGCGACGCGGAATTCGGGTCAAAAAGCTTGCTCCCGTCCGATAATGCGCCAAACTGGCGTGATAGTGTAAAGAGGGTTTGCGTGCGGCTGGCCAGGATAAAATTCGGACGCATGTTGCTGGTGGGGACGACAGTTCTCTGGCTCGCCCTCGCCCTCCTCTGGTCGCAGCGCCGTCCGATCGTGGCCGGGGCGATTGACCGTGCACTGGTCGAGCGCGGCATCACCGCAAGCTATACAGTCGAGGATATCGGGTTTCAGACCCAACGGATTACAAAACTCCGCATCGGTGATTCTGCCAACCCGGACCTGACGGCTGAGCGGGTCGTGGTGTCGCTTAAGCCAAGCTGGAGCGGCGTCCTTGTAAGCGAATTGCGTGCAAGCGGCGTACGTCTGCGCGGGCGTATCGTTCAAGGGCGTGTGAGCTGGGGCGAGATTGATCGATTATTGCCAGTCGCAACGCGACAGCCGTTAACGCTCCCCGATATCGACGTGCAGCTTGCTGACACCCGGATTGTTCTCGCGACCAAAATCGGGACGCTTACGGCAAGCGTGGTGGGATCAGGCCAGCTTAGTGACGGCTTCAAAGGGAGCTTGATGGTCGTGGCTCCATTTGGCGGGCTTGATGGCTGCCGGCTCGAAGCGCCGGTCGTCGACACCGTGGTCACCGTAACGCGCCTCAAGCCGCAGTTTGTGGGTACACTGCGCGCTGGCCCGTCAACATGCGGGGCATTTAGTGCCGGGTCGAGCGAAGCCAGATTCGACATGACTCTGGGCAAAGCGTTCGATCGATGGACGGGCAGGGCAACAGTCGCAACGGGTCAGGTCCGTCGGAATACGCTTCAATTGGCACAACCGCGTGGCCGTTTCACGTTTGCGGGCGACGCTCGCGATACCCAGGGCACATTCAGTGCTGCTGCACCTGCGGCGCGGTTCGGCGGAACACGCGCGCTCGGGCTTCGGGCCGACGGCAGTTTTCAACTGAGCGCTGCGACGACCGTGGACGGTCGATTGAAAACCGAGCGCGCTATCGTGGATCCCGCGCAGATTGCGGCGGTACGACGAGCTCTTGGCCGCGGTGCCGGCACGCCGATGGGACCGATCGCTAATGCATTATCGCAAGCAATCGAACGGGCAGGGCAAGGGGCAGTAATCGATGCGGGCTTTGCCTATGGCGGTGCCGCTCTGCGAGTATTTGACGTTCGGACTGCCGCCCGCGGGGGAGGTGCGTTGATGCTCCGAAACGGTGCCGTCACCGTCGATTCGGTCGGTGTTACCGCAGATGCCGATCTCGCGATCGCAGGCGGTGGCTTTCCTGCGGCGCATGGAAGATTGTCTCGCGTCGCTGACGGCTCGACGCGCGGTATTTTCTCCATGACGCCCTATCACGCGGGGACTGCCCAACTCACGCTGACACCCATAAAATTCGCGGCGCGGCCAAATGGAACTATGCGTGTCGAGACCGTGGCGACGCTCGACGGCCCTATCGGCGACGGGCGCGCCGAAGGAGTGCGGATGCCGCTCATTGTTCAGCGCACATCGACCGGTGAAATCCTGTTTGCGCCCGGGTGCACACCGATCACCTATCGCCGCATCGTATTGGCGGGAACCGCGCTCGCGCCGACCCGCGTGAGACTGTGCCCCACTCGGGGGCAGTCGCTGATACGGAGTACTTTCAGCGGCATCAGTGGTGGCGCACGGACAGGACCGCTTCGATTGACCGGTCGCGTTGGTGTTGAAGCTCTCGTTATGGCGACATCGGGAGCGTCGTTTGATTTGAGCGGGCCGCTGTCGCTCGCCGATTTTTCCATTTTAATTGGATCTGCCGACCGGCGAACGCGGGTGAAGGTCGTGCGACTCGACGGCGCGGTGGCCGCGGATGGTCTGTCGGGACGTTACAGCGGTATGGCGGGCAATATCGCACGAGTTCCGTTTCTCGTGAGTGCAGGGCAGGGGACTTGGCACTTTGCGCGTGGCGTGCTCGACGTTGCCGGTAAGCTGATGCTCGCGGACGAAGCGTTGCAGCCGCGTTTTAAACCGCTGTTGGCGCAGGCTGTGAAATTACGGCTGAGCGGCGGGCATGTCGATGTAACGGCAACTCTGCATGAACCGGTGTCGACCAAGAAAGTCACAACTGTCACGATTACGCACGATCTGTCGAGAGGCGTCGGACAAGCTCGGTTTTCGGTAGATGGGCTTGCTTTCAGCAAGAGCCTGCAGCCCGAGGCCCTGACGCCATTGACACTCGGCGTCGTTGCAGACGTTTATGGCCAGGTCGACGGCAGCGGCGTCATCCGTTGGAACGGCGATATTCTTTCAAGTTCGGGCATATTTCGCAGCGACATGCTTGACCTTGCCGCCGCGTTTGGCCCTGTTACCGGGGCGTCGGGGGAAATTGAGTTCGACGACTTGATCGCGCTGTCGACGCCGCGTGGGCAACAAATAAAGCTTGCGATGGTGAATCCGGGTGTCGAAGTGAAAGATGGGGTCATCACCTTCCAATTGCGCCCCAATCAAGTTGTCGAAATCGAGCGGGGACACTGGCCGTTTGCAGGCGGCGAATTGCTGCTCGATCCGGCGTCGCTCGATTTCGGCCAGACAAAACCGCGGGCCTTGCAATTTCGCGTGATTTCGCTCGATGCGGCCAAATTTATCGAACAATTGAAGCTTGAAAACATCGCAGCGACCGGCACGTTTGACGGGACGCTGCCTATCGTCTTTGAAGGTGCCAGCGGTCGCATTGTGGGCGGACAGATTGTCGCGCGGGCGGGAGGTGGGACGGTCGCGTATGTCGGCGACGTTTCGAATGCACAAACCAATACGCTGGCAAAGCTTGCTTTTGATGCGCTCAAGTCAATTCGCTATCGCAATCTCGCGATCGACCTCAACGGGTCGCTTGACGGAGAAATCGTGAGCCTTGTGCGCTTCGATGGCTTTAACCAGTCGCCGGTCGCGCCGAGCGGCATCGCGAAATCGCTGGTTGGGCTACCCTTCAAGTTCAAAATCCGCATACAGGCCCCTTTCCGTGGTCTCGTGAATACCGCGCGCAGCTTCCAAGATCCGGGACTGTTGCTCAACCGAACCGTTCAGCCTGTCGCAAGCGACAACCACCCATGACTGCAACGACATTGACGAAAAGGAAGCGGGATGCGAGTCGGACGGTTATGAGAATAGCTACCTTACCTATCGTGTCCGGCGTGCTCCTGACCGCCGGATGCATCAGCGTAAAAGCGCCCGATAAGCCAATCGAGATAAACCTCAACGTCAACATCAAACAGGAAGTGGTCGTCCGCCTGCAAAAAGACGCCTCCGACCTGATTACCTCGAATCCGGAGCTGTTTCCGAAATGAACGCTAAACTGATCGTAACGGCTTTACTCTTCGCTACCGTCGGGGTCGCATCCGCGCAGGGCTCCGGACTCGCTGCCGCGCTAGCTGCCGGCCAGGTCGGCGAACAGGCCGATGGTTTCCTTGGCGTGCGTGGATCGGTTTCACCCGGTGTTCGCGCCGAGCTTGAAAGCATCAATATCAAGCGCCGTGCCGCCTATACAGACCTTGCCGGACAGCGCGGCGTAACGGTGAAGGACGTTGCAGCGGCGGTCGGGTGCACGACGTTGAAAACTCGCGTTGCCGCGGGTCAGGCATATCAATTACGGGACGGCGTCTGGCGCGTGCGCCAGGGCTCGACCCCAATCCCGCTGCCGGACTACTGCAGCTGAGTTGCCGCACTGCACAAGAGTTGACTTGACCCCGTCACCTTCCTAAACGCGCGCCCAAGCCGCCCGGCAT
>JAYVVA010000003.1:0-3098 GCA_043787435.1 Sphingomonadales bacterium
AGAAACAGGTCGATGACGCTGAACGCACCCCAGAATTTGCCAAACCGCTCGAAGATCAGCCGGGCATGGCCGACGCCAGTAACCGCGCCGAGCCGCAGCACCATCTCTTGGTTAACGTAGAGGACCGGGATGAGCAGCAGCAGCGTCCACAGCAGGCTGGTGCCGTAGTTCTGGCCTGCCTGAGTGTAGGTGCCGAACGCGCCGGCGTCGTTGTCCCCGACCATGACGATTAGCCCCGGCCCGACGATCGCCATCAGTGTCACAAGGCGCTTGCGCCACGTGTCGCGCGGCGCTTCGTCGTCCTCGTCGATCGAACCCAAGGCACCTTGAATGTCGCCAAGATGCGCTGAATCGAGATGAGCGGTGCGTGGCGGCGGTGCCGGTCGCGGGAACGACGGCAAGTCGGTGTCAACGGGCTCGGTCGCCATGAACCGTTCCTTAGCTTTGAATTAGCCAAAATAAATCAGTTGGAGGCGCAGCTCTTCCGGATCAATATTTTGTCGCGACCGTGAACAAAAACTGCCGAGGTGCTGATCGCATAAAGGTTTGTAGGTCCCCCGACACTGAATAACCCCCGATACCCACCGAACCGATTTGCTTTCGGTCCAAGAGGTTATTCACGTCGACACGGAAAACGAGGTCCTGCACGTGTCCCGATGCCGGTAGATGATACGAGGCGCGAGCATTCACTTGCCAATAGGTCGGCACGTAAATGTCATTTGTGTATGTGAACGGCTGATCGAGATAGACCGTGCTTGTCAGCCCCGCTTCGACACGCTGATGCTTCGCTGAGATCTGCGTGACCAACGAGACACCCGGGTATCCGGGTTGATAGTGGCCCTTCAGCGGCACAAAGCTGTCGGGCAGTTGCAGGTCGGACTTGTAACGCAGTTTGCTGATGGATGCCGATTGCGAGATGCTCAACCCAGGTACGATTCGAGCGGTCGCGATGGCGTCCGCGCCGATCAATTCGGAACGCGGCACGATGCCGACAGAGCGGATTGGCGCGAACTGTGGACCGGTCGTGCCGTTCAGCAAGCGATCGAGCACGATTCCGTAATAGCCGTCGAGGTTAAGGCTGACGCGGCCAAAATCGTGGTAGCCGCCGATCGTCAGGTTCCAGTCTTTCTCCGGCTTGAGAAATGCCGCGGCGGCATCGAATACAGCCTGGCTATCGGCCGCGTACGGAGATGAAATCGGTCCGATGTTGCCCCGGGACGATACTCGGTAGGCGATCGTGGTCTTGGCGACATCGAAATAGAGCGAGTTTCGTCCGTTCGGTCGCCAGTCGACCGATAGCTGCGGTAAAAGTGGATCAGCCGCCCGTAACCGGCCGTTCGGGGCCTGATCCGGTCCGATTCCTCCACCGTTAGTAATGAAGTCCGCCGCCTTCAATCCAGCTCGAATGGTGAGCTCATCCGTTGGCTTGAACACATCCTCGACGTAGGCCTGCAGCGACCTCGTGCGCCAAGCTGCTTCGTTAAGTATTTTGATCGGCGGTCCATATAGGTCGTAGGGCCCGATCGTGCGGATCGGGGACCCCTGGCCAAGGGCCGGTTCATTATAGGAAGCGAACCTCGACGTCGAAGATGTGCGTTCTACCCACAGTCCGGTCGACAGGGTGTGGCGACCGGCCGAATAGCTGAGGTTCAGGGTGCCGCCAAAACGCTGCGGTCGGGTTTGCCAAACTTGGGCCGAGAATGGGATACCGGTCTGTGAGGGGGTCGAGATGTCGGCAAACTCGATGTCGGATTTGCTTATCGCGGTGTAAACCATCGCACTACCCGTGAGCTTATCGGCCACGTGAAAGCGATATGTGACGTTACCGACGACATCGGCCGTGAGCTGGCCGGTATCATAAGGAGTCAGGGCTGCAAGCTGCCCGCAAGTGTACGCACCGCATGAAGCGTTGGCGTTTTCGGGCGAGCTGATGAAAACCGCGCGCTTGTAGTCCGGATATAAGATATCGGTCCCGCCATAGCCGAGCTTGTTCAGCATATCGAACGACGTATTATTATACCCCCAGATTTTCGACCGGGCGAATGACAGGAAGCCGGTGACGTCGCCCGAGGGTACATCTTGCACCACTTTCAGATTAGCCCGCAGTGCTTCCTGGCTTCCTCGTCCGGTATATTTGTTTTTGAACAGCCGCTCGATACCGAACAAAATGCGAGGTCCATTGGGACCAAGCTGCCCAGTGTGGAGCGACGCGCTCGCGATAAGCGTTCGATTGCTGCCATAGCCGAGGACGCCGTCAAACGCCGGCGTGCTCTTGGGATCGACGAGCGCGTAAAGGACCTCGCCTCCGTTAACTGAGTTCGAGAAGGTGCCGACGTGCGCCGAACCGGGCGATATCGTCAGTGCGCCGATATCGGCGGTGACGCCGATATTGAGCGGTGCCGTCCCGGTCACACTTCCATAGCTCCCGTCGTTCAACGGGATACCTTCGAAGGTGATCGCCACCTCGTTCTGCCGAAAGCCGCGCACGAGCAAGAACCCGTCGGAAAGATCGAGGCCGTACGCGTCGGTCGAGGTGAACGTCACCCCGGGCAAGTTCTTGACCAAAGCCAGCGCACTGGTCCCAGCCAAGACGTCGGCGAAGTCGCCTTTGGTAAGGGAGTATTCTCCCGCGGCAACGGGGTGGGCGGCGCCCATCTCTAAACGACGCCTGGCGACCACAGTGATTTCTGGCGACGCGTCGGCTACCGCCATCGCATCGGCAGTCGCGGACGTTGCATCGGCCCCTGCGGTCGTCGTGCCGGGATCACCAGCCTGCTCCACTGTCATATGATCGCGCGACGCAGGAACGTCGGTGGGAGAACCGGCTACTCGAGCTGAAGCAGTTTGGGCGTTCGCATGGAAAGGGGTGAGGCAGGCACAGCACAGTGCCCACACTCGGATTGAGTGCTTATACATGTGTCGTCTTTCAGAAGAAGTTATGGGTTTTGTGGATGCCTCGAAAACGAGGCACGGCGGTGTCGCCACGACGCCAGGCCGATGCGACAAAGATTGTTCGCGAAGAGGAAGGCCCAGTGCAGATTATGGAAACGAATGATCTGCCAGCGATACAGGCAGCGTGCGATCGTCAGCGTCAGCGA
>JAYVVA010000004.1:0-26091 GCA_043787435.1 Sphingomonadales bacterium
GCCGCTCTCACGCCAAAGGCTGCACCGACAGCCTCGAAATCAGTCGCAACAAATGTCGACCCAGGGCGCAAGTCTGCCGTCGCTGCCATTGAAATGCCTGCGACAGGGGATGCCGTCGAGGACGATTACACGTATGGTTTTCGCCTCTACAGTGCCAAATTCTTCCCCGAGGCGCAGGCCAAGCTCAAAGAATTTACAGCCAAATATCCCCCGGCCAACAAGCGTTGGAGCTATGCCCAGAACCTGCTCGGCCGGGCTTATTTAGACGATGGCAAGCCTGCGCTTGCAAGCGTGGCGTTCTACGACAATTATCAAAAGGCGCCGCGCGGCGATCGGGCGGCAGATAGTCTGACTTGGCTCGGTCAATCGCTGATCAAGCTCAAGAAGACTGCCGATGCGTGCAAGGTCTTCGACGAACTCAATGACGTATATGCATCGAAACTTACCCCCGATCAGAAGTCGCGCGCTGCCAAGGGTCGCGCCGACGCCAAATGCGCTGGTTGAGGCGCTACCAGGAAAGTTCGTCGGTCGTTTTCGCACCGACCTGATGGCACTGACCGGCGCCGACGTCGGCAAAGTGGGACTGGCGGTCTCGGGCGGACCTGACAGCATTGCGATGTTGCTTCTCGCTGCTGCTGCCTTTCGCGGAAAGATCGAAGCGGCAACCGTCGATCATCAACTGCGCGCCGAATCGATCGACGAGGCGCGTTTCGTTGGTGCCGCGTGTGCGGGCCTCGACGTCCCGCATCATATTCTGACGGTTGGCATCGTGGCCGGACAAAATGTGCCGGAAGCGGCACGCCGGGTGCGGTATCAAGCGCTAGAGGCATGGCGAACGCGGCATGCACTCGACTGGATCGCGACGGCACATCATGCCGATGACCAGCTGGAAACCGTCATAATGCGGTTGAACAGGGGCTCAGGCGTCGGCGGTCTGTCGGGAATTCGTCAACGCCGCGCGACGATCATCCGCCCGTTGCTCGGCTGGCGACACGCCGAGCTGGTGGCGTTGGTGGCAGATTCGGGGCTCGATCCGGTCGACGACCCGTCCAACCATGACAGCCGTTATGACCGGGCTCGCCTGCGCAAGGCACTGGCGGGCGCCGACTGGCTCGACCCCCTCGCGACAACCCGTAGCGCCGCCTGGCTGGCAGAAGCCGACACTGCGCTCGATTGGGCAGCTGCGGGTGTTGAGCCAACGGCCAACGCGATGATTGACATTCCCGATGAACTCGCCCGCAGAATTCTGCTTCGATGTCTCGTCGAGATCGCACCCGATATCGATCCGCGCGGCGACGTTTTGATGCGGGCGCTTGCCGCCTTGCGGGCGGGTAAAAAAGCGATGGTCGGAAATATCATGTGTACGCCCGGCGCTCGCTGGACGTTCAAGCCAGCACCCCCACGACGAACCTGATGTGCTGTTCCATTGCCATTAACTTGTGAATACCTATCTAGCTTGGTGAAAGGCATCACCAACCATGAACGACGACAAGCAGCCGACGGGCAATCCCTGGATGAAAAGCATTGCTATCTGGGCGGGCATTCTCGTCGCGCTGGCAGCGTTTGTCATGGTGTTCGATGGGCGTACCCATTCGGCCGCTCCGGCTGGAATTGCCTATTCCGATTTCCTCGCCAAGGTCGGTGAAGGCTCGGTAAAAGAGGTCAAGATCTCGCCGGATGTAATTTCGGGCACGTTATCGAACGGTGACACATTCAAAACCTATGCGGTCGCCGACCCCACTCTCACCGAGCGGCTTTCAAAAGCTAATGTTCGGTTCCAGGGACAGCCCGAGGAAAGTGCGTCGATCTGGTTAGTCTTGCTCTATCAAGCTTTACCCTTTGTGCTGATGATCGGGCTGGCTGTGTTCGTGATGCGCCAGATGCAGAAAAATTCTGGTGGGGGGGCAATGGGATTCGGCAAGAGCCGTGCCCGTATGCTGACGGCGCGCGAAGGCCGTGTCACATTCGAGGATGTTGCCGGCATCGACGAGGCCCGCGACGAACTTCAAGAGATCGTCGACTTTTTGAAAGATCCGACCAAATTCGCCCGTCTGGGCGGCAAAATTCCTAAGGGCGCGCTGCTTGTTGGATCGCCGGGCACCGGCAAGACACTGCTTGCGCGTGCCATAGCGGGCGAGGCGGGAGTCCCCTTCTTCACCATTTCGGGCTCCGATTTCGTTGAAATGTTCGTCGGCGTCGGCGCAAGCCGAGTGCGCGACATGTTCGCCGAGGCTAAAAAGAGCGCCCCGTGCATCGTCTTCATCGACGAAATCGATGCGGTGGGTCGCCATCGGGGCGCGGGGCTCGGCAACGGTAACGACGAACGCGAGCAAACCCTCAACCAACTTCTCGTGGAAATGGACGGGTTTGAGGCGAACGAAGGCATCATCATCGTTGCAGCGACCAATCGGCCCGACGTGCTTGACCCCGCACTGTTGCGGCCCGGCCGATTTGACCGTCAGGTGACCGTCCCGCTGCCCGACATTGAGGGTCGTGAGAAGATCTTGGGTGTGCATGTCAAGAAGCTGCCGCTTGCGCCTGACGTTGACATCCGTCGTATCGCGCGAGGCACACCGGGTTTTTCGGGCGCTGATCTGGCCAACCTCGCCAATGAGGCGGCCTTGCTCGCAGCACGGCTCGGGAAGCGTCTGGTTGCCATGGCTCAGTTCGAGTCGGCTAAAGACAAGGTCATGATGGGCACCGAGTGGAAATCACTGGTGATGACTGACGACGAGAAGAAAATGACGGCCTATCATGAGTCGGGCCATGCGCTCGTTGCGTTCCACGAGGCCGCGTCGGACCCGATCCACAAGGCAACTATCATTCCACGAGGCCGTGCGCTGGGTATGGTCGTGCGTTTGCCCGAACGTGACAGCTATTCGTATCACCGTGACAAAATGTACGCGAACCTGTCGATCGCCATGGGCGGCCGAGTCTCGGAGGAAATCATCTTCGGCTATAACAAAGTCTCGTCGGGGGCCTCGAGCGACATTCAACAAGCAACCAAGCTCGCCCGGTCAATGGTTACGCAATGGGGCATGTCGGATGCTCTCGGTCCGCTCCAGTACGAAGAGCAGCAGGGGGAGACATTCCTCGGCTATTCGCAAACGCAGCGGCACAACATCTCGAACGAGACCGCGCTGCTGATCGACAACGAGATCAAGCGCCTCGTTGACGAGGCAAATGAGCGCGCAAAGTCAATCCTGACGGATCACGCCGAACAGCTGCACACTCTGGCGGGCGCGCTGCTTGAGTACGAAACATTGACCGGTGAAGAGATCGCAGCACTTTTGAACAACGGCACCCCGCCCGATCGCAGCGGACAGGATCAAGCCAAACCCGAGCCAATTTCGGGAGGATCCTCGGTACCCAGTTCGAAACGACCGGGCAGCATCGGCGGCCCAGCGATCCAAGGCGTCTGACACTTTCTGGTGCGATTACGCAGGGTGCTGCCCGCCTGCGCCGGCAAGGTAGCACCGGTTGCTTTGGACGATGTCGGATCAGCCCAGGAGCTCGAGTGCCAGTAACGCAACGGCGAACAGGCTTAAAACAACCGACGAGGCGATCAACAACGTCACCGTCAGGCACAATGCGCCAAATCAGCTCAGGCAATAAGCCTGCTGCAGCTGACGAAAGATGGGGATCGGCACAAGGTACAACGCCCATGCTGTTGGGGCGCCGAGTGAGGCAAATACGGCCATAACGACCAAGAGCGCTATGACAAACGAGAGCGAATAGGTGACGAAAGTAGCGGGGTCGCAAAGTTTGTATTCCCGTCGCCAAGCAAAGATCAACCACACGAATGGAAGTGACAACGGGATCAGCGCCCGTGCAAATTTATACCCAGACGACTGTAGTTTGTAGAGCAGCAGCTTGGGATTTTTTAGAGCTGATTTGATCTTCTCGTCAAAGCTCGACAGGCCGGTATGAACATTCACGCTCTCCGGAAGCGGCAGCGAATTGGTCGACAGGCTGTTCATTATCGCGTAGGCCGCGGCTCGCGCTCCAGCGTCGCTGCGTGAGCTCGCGACGCGGTCGTCGATGTCTGCCGTTGGGAGGCCGGCCTTGTCGAGTTTGGCTCGGTCGGCTTCAAGTCCGGCGAGCTTGGCCTCTTCGTTGGCAAGTTCCGCTTTGCTGTAGGCCGCGTGCACTTGCATGCTATTGGTCATCGTTGCCTGATCGACACCGAGGCGGACCCGACCGCCGACACTTTCAAAAGTCGCAAACATCGAGAACACCGAAAACAGGAACAGCGCGAGCGGCGAAACGAAACGCGCGCGCCGTGGATGTATCGCCGCGTCAGATCACCCGGCCTCCCTGCGAATAACGGCAGGGTGCGCCACACCTTGCCCTCAAAATGGGACACACCACGCACAATATTTTGCCACAGGCTGATCAGCCAGCGGTGCAGATGTGTCATCTGGCCGCACGCTGCGCAATAAAGGCCGGTGAGGCTCGCCCCACAGTTCAGGCAGGCAAGCGCATGCCCACCGTTCTTACCGTTCGCGGGATCAGCCGCCCGGACGACCATGGCGCCAGTCATGACATCGCCTGCTGCGTCGATACCCCCTTTATCCAGTTGTGCTATCGCAGGCAGACGCCGGCGCAAGCGGGCGGTTCTCGATTATTCAAACGAGATTTTCGGCCACGCGCAAGCTGTGGTAGGCGCGCCAGCATGGCCGATGCCAAAACGATGCCAGACCTGATCCACTCCATGGCAAGCCGCGCCCGTCAGGCAGCGCGTGTGCTTGCTCGCACGTCTGCCGTCCAAAAGGCTGCAGCTTTGCACGCCGCAGCAACGGCGGTGCGCCGCCATGCGGTCCGGATCGTCGCGGCAAATGCCGGCGATGTCGCGAGGGCGCAGGCAAACGGTATGTCAGCGCCGATGCTCGACCGGCTGGCTCTGGATCCAGCGCGGCTCGAGGAGACGGCAGCGGGCATCGCGGCAGTCGCCGATCTGAGTGACCCGGTTGGGTCGGTCATCGACGAAAGCATTCGCCCCAACGGGCTGAAATTGACCCGTATCCGCGTACCGTTGGGGGTCGTCGGCGTGATATTCGAGAGCCGACCGAATGTAACCGCCGACGCAGGTGCGCTGTGCGTGAAATCGGGCAACGCCGCGATCCTGCGCGGGGGCTCGGAGGCGATTGGCACAAGCATCGCCCTCCATGCGGCGATGATTGAGGGGATCGTGGAAGCGGGTCTGCCCGCCGACGTGATCCAGCTGGTCCGCACCACTGACCGCGGCGCCGTCGGGGCGATGCTTTGCGCGCACGGTTTGATCGACATCATCATCCCGCGTGGCGGCAAGACACTGGTCGCCCGCGTCCGGGCCGAGGCGCGCGTACCAGTGTTGGCCCATCTGGAGGGGTTAAACCACAGCTATATCGACGGCGCCGCGGATGCGGCGAAGGCCCGCGACATCGCCGTCAATGCTAAAATGCGTCGCACCGCCGTGTGCGGTTCCACCGAAACCATTCTCATCGACCGCAGCTTTGTCGAGGCCCGATCCGTCGTGCTGGCACTCCTTGATGCCGGGTGCGAAGTGCGAGGCACGCCCGACATTACCGCACTCGACCCGCGCGTCGTTGCGGCCTCGAGTGAGGATTGGGACACCGAATATCTCGACAAAATCGTCTCGGTCATGCTGGTCGACGGGGTCGAGGGGGCCATCGCTCATATTGAACGCCACGGGTCCGCCCACACGGACGCCATTATTACCGAAGATGCGATAACCGCTGAGCATTTCCTGAGCACGGTCGACAGTGCCATCGTGTTGTGGAACGCGTCGACGCAGTTTGCTGACGGCCGCGAATTTGGCCTCGGTGCGGAGATCGGTATCGCAACCGGTCGCCTGCACGCGCGTGGTCCTGTCGCGCTCGAAGGGCTGACGACCTACAAATGGCAGGTACGTGGGACCGGCCAGACCCGCCCTTGACCCTTACGGGCCTCCTCGGCGGATCATTTAATCCGGCACATCGCGGACACCGACGACTCAGCCTCGCGGCGCTTAACCAACTCGGCCTCGACGAACTATGGTGGCTGGTCTCGCCGGGAAATCCACTGAAAGCTGACGACAGCATGGCCCCGCTCGCTGAGCGCCTGGCCGCGGCACGCAACATGGTCAAGCGCAGCCGCATCCGCCCGACGGCAATCGAGGCGCAACTCGGCACGCGCTACACTGTTGACACCGTCCGTGCGCTCACGCGTCGCTTCCCCAACAGGCAGTTCATCTGGATCATGGGCGCCGACATAATCGATGAATTCCACCGCTGGCGCGACTGGCGGAAGTTGGCTGCCCTCGTGCCAATTGCGATTGTGGTCCGTCCGGGCTATAAGGGGCTCGTCGGCGCAAGTCCTGCGTCGTCGTGGCTCAGGCGTTTCGTCCGGCACCTGGGCGAGCCGAATGACTGGACGAGGTGGAGACCGCCGGCGCTCGTGCTGCTGCATGTTCGTCCCGATCCGACGTCCGCCACGGCGCTGCGCCGGGCCTCGCCCGAATGGTATTGCCAGTACGCTAGCCACTTCGCCACCCGCGCCGCACTGAAACGGCGCTTGCCTTGAAGGATGTTCATTGCCCGCGACCGCGCTCCGCCCTGTAAAAAAACGCGATAATGTCGATGCCATGCACGAGATGATTCTCGCGCAACTTGATGCCGACCAGGCGGTCGAGACCATCTCGATTCCCTTGGCGGGCAAATCGTCGATCGCCGATCACATGGTCATCGCCAGCGGGCGGTCGACCCGCCAGGTTGCTTCGATGGCAGCCAAGATCGCCGAGCGGATCAAGACCGAGTTTGGGCGACAGGCCCGGATTGAGGGTCTTGCGACTGCAGACTGGGTGTTGATTGATGCAGGCGATATTATCGTCCACCTATTCCGCCCCGAAGTGCGCAGCTTTTACAATCTGGAACGCATGTGGGCGTTCGGCGATGCGCCGACCGCGCCGCTGACCCATTAGTTACAGGCGTTGAAGCTGCACATTGTCGGACGTGGCCGCATCGGACGCGGTCCGGAGGCCGATCTTGTGGCGCGCTATCAAAAGCGGATTGCCTGGCCACTTTCGGTGACCGAGCTCCCGGAAACCGGTGGACGCGTCGCCGATCTGATTCCTCCGGCGAAAATTGTCGCACTCGACGAAAGTGGTGAAGCACTGACCTCGGTCGCATTTGCAAAACTGCTCGAGGGGTGGCGCGACAGCGGAGTGCGCGAGGTGCGGTTCTTGATTGGCGCCGCTGACGGCCTGTGCGAGGCCGAACGCGCCAGCGCTGACCGGCTCCTCAGTTTTGGCAGTGCAACCTGGCCGCACCTCATGGTCCGCGCCATGCTTGCCGAACAACTCTACCGCGCGACGACCATCGTCGCCGGGCATCCCTACCACCGCGAAGGCTGATCATGCGTACCGACGCCAACCTCACCACAGAACGCCCGACTTTCGTCACGCACCTCGAATGTTCCCAGACCGGCGAGCGGTACGAGGCCGACCGTGTTCACGGCCTGTCGCGAGTCGATAAACCCCTGCTTGTTCGCTACGATCTGCCTGAGGTGGCAAGGGCATTGACCAAGGCGACGCTCGCGGAACGCCCGCGCGATATGTGGCGATGGCGCGAGCTGCTGCCCGTGCGCAAAATCTCCGACATCGTGTCGCTCGGCGAATGCGAAACGCCGCTGATCGACCTGCCTCGACTCGGCAAGCGCCACGACGCCCGCGCGCCAATCGTGAAGGACGAGGGACGTCTTCCAACCGGATCCTTTAAGGCCCGAGGGCTGGTGATGGCGGTTTCGATGGCCAAAGCATTTGGCATCCAGCGGATTGCCATGCCGACCAATGGTAACGCCGGGGCAGCGATGGCTGCTTATTGCGCGCACGCCGGGATCGAGGCGTTCGTGTTCGCGCCCGACGACACGCCGGAAATTAATCTTCGAGAGGTAGCGTTACAAGGTGCCAAGGTGTGGCGTGTTAACGGCCTGATCGGCGATTGCGGCGCAATTGTCGGCGCGGGCAAGGAGCCGATGGGCTGGTTCGACCTCTCGACACTCAAAGAGCCGTACCGCATTGAAGGCAAGAAAACGATGGGACTCGAGCTGGTCGAACAGCTGGATTGGCAAGTGCCCGACGTCATCTTTTATCCCACTGGCGGCGGCACCGGACTGATCGGGATGTGGAAAGCTTTTGCCGAGCTTGAGGCCATCGGACTGATCGGACCGGAACGGCCTCGCATGGTCGCGGTCCAGGCTTCAGGCTGTGCGCCGATCGTTCGTGCGTACGAGGCAGGCAAACGCCACGCCACGAAATGGGAAGACGCGTCAACGGTCGCGGCCGGGATTCGCGTTCCATCAGCGATCGGCGATTTTCTGATCCTCGATGCGGTCCGCGACTCGGGCGGTTTCGCAATCGCTGTCGGGGATCCCGCAATCATGGCTGCACGCGACCGGATCGCGCGCGAGGACGGCCTGCTGCTTTGCCCCGAAGGTGCGGCAACAGCTGCAGCCTGGGAGGTTGCGGTCGACACCGGTCTTATCGAACACACCGACCGTTGCGTGCTTTTCAACTGTGCAACTGGGTTAAAGTATCCGATGCCGCAAGCTGATGCCTTTCTGGATCGGCATGCGCCGACGGACTGGGGAGCCCTTGGCCGCAGCGTCACCGTCGATTGACTGTAAGCACGGCCTATTTGGTCTGACTCGCTGGTTGCAATGCGTCGACTTCGGTCTGCGCCGGGTTGCGGAGCCCAGGATTGAGACGGGCAAGGCTGCACAGTCCAGCGACAACTGCAAGACCGGCGGCGATCAGTGGAGGCACGGAACCGCTACCAAGGCCGAGCGCAAGCAATGCGGCAGCAAGAGTCGCGCCTAAAGTTTGGCCGATCATTCGCGTCGTGGAGATAAGCCCTCCAGCTGATGCAGCGCGTTCCAGCGGGGCGGATCCGACAATAAGGCGGGCGTTGGGCGAGAGGAACATACCAAAGCCGGCACCGCACAAAGCCATGCGCCAGCCGACATCCCAGTAACTGGCTCCGGGGTGAAGATAGGCGAGCAGCGCCAGCGCCACAGTTGCGATCGCCATGCCGATACCACCGAGTGCCCCCGCTGGATAACGGTCGGACAACGCGCCCGCGAGCGGCGCTACGATCATTGTCGTCAACGGCCACGGCGCAAGGACGATGCCGACCTCCCCAGGCGAAAATCCAAAGGCGCGCTCCAGCCGAAACGGCATCGCGATCAACAAGGTCATCGAGGCGATGAACGCTGTCAGCGCGCCCACTGTTGATAGGGCGAGCACCGGGCGGGCAAGAAGGTCGACTGGCAAAATCGGCCGCTTTTCGGCGAGCTCATGACGGACGAAGACAATGGCGGTACCGATGCCTGCTGCAACGATAGCCGACGCCACGACCGGTGAATCGCCGTGAACCAGGGCTTCGAGCCCCGAGATAATCAAGCCGAAGCTTGCCGCGCACAAAACGGCACCCACAATATCATAGGACTCCGCACGCGGCAGCGAAGGTGGCAACGAGCGCCCGAGCAACAGCGAAATGATGGCAAAGGGCACAGCACTGGCAAAAACATACGGCCAGGGGCCGACCGACAGCACGAGACCGCCAAGCGTCGGTGCCAATGCAACAGAGGTTGAAACCACCACGCTGTTGATCCCCAAACCGCGACCGAGATATCTGCTTGGGTAAACCGACCGCAAAAGCGCTGATGACACGCTTAACGCCGCCGCAGCGCCAAGCGCCTGGACAGCACGCACGACCAGCAGAAACGGCAGACTGCGTGCAAAGAAACACAAAACGGTCGCGATTACGAAGACGATCTGGCCATATTGATACATCCGCCGCAGACCAATACGATCTCCCAGCGCGGAAAAGGGAAGAAGGGTCATGACGAGGACAAGCTGATAGATCGTCACGACCAGAACCGCTGCCGAGCCGTCCACCTTCAAGTCGCGCGCAATCGTCGGCAGCGCAACGGTCGCGATAGCCCCATCGATCACAACCAGGGCCGTGCCGAACGAGATTGCAAGGATGGCAAGGTAGCGCCGGGGCATGGGCAGGCCGTCGTCGATCATGCAGGGGGCCGTCTCTCACGCTGAAAACTTGACAACTTAAATTAGGTCACGGTCGTGCCGGAAGACAAGCCAGCCGCGGCCGGGTCTTACACTCGTTCCGCTGAACTGATTGCATCGGCAGCCCGCAGGGCTGCCAGGATGCGCGTCAGATGGTGGAGGTCGCTGACCTCGAGCGCGACGCGGAAGCCGTGAAAGCTCTCGTCGCGGTTTTCGAGCTTCAGATTCAGGATGTTTGCCTGATGCGAGCCGAAAACCCCTGCCATCACGCCCAGTGCACCTGGTTCGTTCTTGAGGATGACAACCAGCTCGGCCACGGCGCCCTCGCTGCCGTCGCCCCAAGCCAGGTCAACCCAGTCCGCGTCGATGCCCGAGGCCAACACGGGGCAATCGATCGCGTGTACGGCAATCGGCTCATCAGCACGGCGTAGACCAACGATGCGGTCGCCGGGTACGGGGTGGCAACAGGGCGACAGGACGAACGCGACGCCAGGCGTCAGCCCTTTGATCGAGATCGCCTCGCGCTGGGCCGGCGCAACGGCGACGTCGCCGCCAGCCGAACCGGGCATTAAGGCCTCCATCACCTGCGCATCGGTGACTGTGCGTCGGGCGATGGCCTCCATCAACGCACCTTCGTCGGCAAGCTTGAGCCGCTTGAGCGCGGCGGCCTGTGCCTCTTTGCCGAGTTGTGCGGGAAGGCGTGCGACCAGTTCGTCGTAGATCTTGCGACCGAGCGCGACACTTTCCCCGCGCTCCTTGTTGCGAACGTAGCGTCGTATCGCAGCGCGCGCCTTGCCGGTAACGACAAAGTTGAGCCATGCCGGTTGCGGCTCCTGCGCTTTCGACTTTAGAATGGCGACCTGATCGCCGTTTTCGATGGGTGTCCGCAGCGGCACGACACGACCGTTGATCTTGGCCCCGACCGCCTCATTGCCGAGCTTGGTATGCACCGCATAGGCAAAATCCACCGGCGTCGCGCCCTTGGGTAGCTGGAATAGCTCTCCCTTGGGCGTGAACGCAAAGATGCGATCCTGATACATTGCCATGCGCGTGTGCTCGAGCAGCTCCTCCGGCGTCTCAGCATTATCGAGGATTTCGACAAGATCACTGATCCAGCGGCCGGGGACGTCGGGGCGCTTCTGCCCCTGCTTGTAGGTCCAGTGCGCCGCGTAGCCGTATTCGGCTTTCGCATGCATTTCCGAAGAGCGGATCTGGATTTCGATGCGCATCTTTTCCGAATGGATGACAGCGGTATGGAGCGCACGATAGCCATTGCGCTTGGGCGTCGATACGTAATCCTTGAACCGGCCCGGGACCATTGGCCAGCGCCGATGAATAACGCCGAGTGCGCGGTAGCAGGCATCTTCGTCAGGCACGATCGCTCGGAATGCCATCACGTCCGACAGTTGCTCAAAGCTGATGTGGCGCTCGGCCATCTTCTTCCAGATCGAATACGGGTGCTTCTCGCGTCCCGAGACGTCGGCGTCGATGCCAGCCCGGCTCAAAAGCAATTTGAGTCCGGAACCAATACGCGCAATCTGGTCACCGCCGCCTGCGTGAAGCTGTTCGAGGCGTTTCGAGATCGAGGCATAGGCGTCGGGCTCGAGCTCGCGAAACGCCAGGCCCTGCATCTCGTTCATAAACTCGTACATGCCGATCCGCTCAGCGAGCGGCGCGTAGATATCCATCGTTTCCTTGGCGATGCGTCGGCGCTTGGCCCCGTCCTTGATGAAATGGAGCGTCCGCATATTGTGCAAGCGGTCGGCGAGCTTGACCAACAGCACGCGGATATCGTCGGACATGGCGAGAAGGAATTTGCGAAGATTCTCGGCCGCACGCTCGTTTTCCGACTGCGCCTCGATCTTCGACAACTTGGTGACGCCGTCGACCATCCGCGCAATGGCGGGACCGAATTTGCGTTCGATGTCTTCATGCGTCGCGACAGTATCCTCGATCGTGTCGTGGAGGATTGCCGTAACGATCGTCTCTTCGTCGAGGTGCAAGTCAGTCAAGATACCCGCGACTTCAATGGGATGAGAATAATACGGATCCCCAGACGCCCGTTTTTGAGAGCCGTGTGCGGCCATCGAAAACACATAGGCGCGGTTGATCAGCGCCTCGTCGGCGTCGGGGTCATAGGATTTGACCCGCTCCACAAGTTCATATTGTCGCAGCATCGTTTTGCCATGATGGGGGCGACAAAGCGACATTGGCAACTGCTATCGTATCGGCGCTCAAGAAGTGCCGTTCAGGAATCGGCCGCAACGCTTCTCTGGAGCCAGTGCGGGGGCGCCGCGCCCCGAGGATCGCCCTGCGACATGATGGCGCCTACGCAGCAGGTCAACGAAGTCTCGACGGCGGTGCGATGATCAACGTTTCATGACGATGCGGCAACGCGCCCGGATCGCTCGAGTTTGCCCCACCCCACACTTGGCCCGCGCAAGGCTGCACCAACGGCCTTGAGCACGACCCAATACATAAGCTGGCGATAGATGAACCGTTGCGCGACAAGCAGGTGGGCAGGGTAGCGACGTTCGCGGGGATCAAGCCAATAAGCAACGGCACCGCAGGCGATGTCGATGAACGTGAAGGCCAGCCAATAAACGCCCATTGTCAACACGTCCGACTGGGTTTGCGCCCAGCCATGCTGGCGCACCCGGATCGCCGTTTCGATAAGGCTGACGACCAACGCGAAGTCGATGATTGGCGAGATTACGGCAAACGCGATCTGGAACAGCCAAGCTTGTGGCAACCCCACCAGCGCCAAACCTAAAGGCTTTCGAGTACGGAAGATGCCACCGTGCTTCCAGAGGCATTGTAGGGTCCCGTACGACCACCGGAAGCGCTGTTTGGCGAGCGACCGAAAGCTTTCGGGCGCCTCCGTCCAGGCGACCGCTTCAACATCGTATCCGATCCGCCAGCCGACGCGCTGAATCGCGATGGTCAGATCCTGATCCTCGGCCAGTGTATCGGTCGGATAGCCGCCGACCGCATCGAGCGCGATCCGCCGCCAGGCCCCCACCGCGCCCGGCACGACCGTGATGGCATCGAATTGTGTTAGCGCGCGGCGTTCGAGATTTTGCGACGTTACATATTCGACTGACTGCCAGCGCGTTACGAGGTTGAACCGGTTGCCGACCTTTGCGTTGCCAGCGACGGCGCCAATTTCGGGATCGTCAAACCAGCGCGCGAGCAGGGCAACCGTATCCTTTTGGAAGCGGGTGTCGGCGTCGAGCGCAATAATCACGTCGCCTCTGACGAGAGCCAGACCCTGGTTGAGGGCGCGCGCCTTGCCGCCGTTTTCAAGGGTCAGCAGCCGGACGCGCGGCTCATCGCCGAAGGCCTCCCGGACAACCGCGCTGGTTGCATCCGTCGACCCGTCGTCGACCACGAGAACTTCCAGTTCGACTTGCTCGCTTGCAAGCACGCGGCGGATCGAATCGACGATGACGCGCTCTTCATTGAATGCAGGGACCAGCACCGAAACGAAGCGCGTCGGATCGATGGCAGGCGGGACGGCCCGCCCCCCGCCGAACCGATCGCGAAGCGCCAAGCCCGCCATCAGCACGGCGCGTGCAATGCCGAGAGTAATCGCAACGAAGAACAGCCATTTTATCGTCCAAAAGACCCCCGCAATCAAAAGAAAGACGCCAATGTCGGCTTGAACGGCGCGCAGATCCCATCCCGTGACGGGCGGCATAACCATGTCGCGCGACGTGCCGGCCAGCTCCGAGATCGTCACCAGCGTAAAGCCCTTTGCGCGCAGGCCGTCGATGATCGCGGGCAACGCGGCTACCGTCTGTGACCGGTCGCCGCCACCGTCGTGAAGGAGCACGATCTTGGTCGGCTCTTCGGCGGTGCCGGCCTCGGCCTTGGCCAAGGTGGCATCGACGATCTTTTTAACACCCGGGCGCTGCCAATCGTCGGGATCGACATGGAGTCCGACGTTCAAATAGCCGCGCTGTTGAGCGATAAGGGCGGGGTTGAGTTCGTCTGTCGTGGTCGGTTCAGCGTCGCCAAAATAGGGCGCGCGGAACAGCCGTACTGACCGCCCGGTATAGGCTTCAATCAGGCGCCTGGTGGTATTGAGTTCAAGCCTGATGCCCGTATCGGACACCTTTGCCATGTTCGGGTGGGTGTAACTATGGTTGCCAATTTCGCTGCCCCCCGCAACGATTCGGTTAAGGAGCCCGGGCATCGATAAAGCATTTTCACCGATTACAAAAAACGTGGCGGCCGCGTGCTTTGCCTCAAGTATGTCAAGGATCTTGGGTGTCCATGTTGCATCCGGGCCGTCATCGAAGGTCAGGGCAATCATACCCGCACGATTGCCTCCGCGGCGAACGACAAACGGTGTGGGTAGCTGTGAAAATTTTTGGTTCCGGATCAAACCGGCCTGGTCGAAATCAATCTGTCTGATTCCGTCCCGGGGCGTCGCTTCAATCCGGAGCAACTCGCCCGCGCCCTGAACATCGACGTTGCCGATCGGCGTGAAGCGCCCCAAGTCGGGCGTGCGCCCGGTGGGCAGCGCTTTTGCCGCTGCCCAATACCCTACGTCCTCACTCCCCAGTCGCCAAAGCGCAAAACCGGCGACGTTCTCAGCTCTTGTCGCGCGCAGCTGGTTCCAGGCGCTTGCAGCGTCGAGCATCCAGATCTCGTGCCGGGTGCCGCTTTCCTCGTACGCAAAATGGCTGTTGCCGCTTACCGGGTCGAACTGCGGCGTGGCGTCGCTGTCGTTTGCTGCAAGCCAAGCTTCTTCATCAGTCATGTTGTCGGCGCTGCCATCGTGCCAGTCATAGGCATAGCTGCCGATCGCAACGATTGCCTTCGACGGTGGGACATCCTGCAACACGCGCCTCAAATTGGCAACGAACCACGATTGCGAGGCAATCGGTCCGGCCACTTCACTGGGGGAGTGCTCGTCATAATTCATGAGAAACAGATGATCGGCAACGGCGGCAAAGGCGCGAATGTTCCACGCGGCGTTGTCGAGCGGCACGGCTAGGGTCACTTCCCAATGCCTAGGTGCAAACCGGGCATGCGCCTCTTCCAGGAATGCGAGATATCCCGGGAGCGCTACATCGGGCAACTCTTCTAGATCGAAGACCACGCCGCTACCATTTTGCAGGACAACGACCCGCTCGGTCCAGGCGAGCAAGGCCGCCCGGCGGGTTGGACTGCTCAGGATGGCGCCCATGCCGGCGCCATCCCATTTGTCACCTGCGGCATTTTGGACCATCGGCAGGACCCGAGGCGGATCGGCGTTGCCGCGGACCACAGTCTGGAACTGGGGATCGGGAGTGTAGGTTCGCGTCCGTCCGCCGTCGGTCACTGATGCCAGTGCAGGCACCACCCAGTCGATGTCATCAATGTGACGAACCAACGAGGCCCGGCTATCCGGGTCCCAGGGTACATAAAAGGCAACGGAAAGCGGTTTGACGCGTGCAACACCCGCCCGCGACGGCGGCAACCAGGCGCCGGCGCGGCGCCGCAGGCGCGACACCTGGTCCACAAGCGGACGCGCCTGACTGCGTTCGCCAACCGGATGAAGCGCCCGGCCAGCCGGGACCGCCGCGATCGTCCATGCAAAGCCAACGGCAGCGAGGGCGATCAGCCCGAGCAGTGCTGCGACAACTCGTTTAGACCACAGGCTGCGTTTACCGCTTGCATCAAAGAAAATCGGTCGTTCCATATCCGAGCGCCTAGGAGCTTGTGTCGACTTACGGAAGGTCAAAGTGGCGCTTGCGCCTCAGTCCGGCAGGGCTTGCGCCAGGACGCGGAACACGTTGCCGCCCATCACCTTGGCGATGTCGGCATCACTAAAGCGAGCATCGACCAGGCCTTGCGTGATAGCATCAAGCCGCGAGGTGTCGAACCGTGCCGAGATCGCACCATCGTAATCGCTGCCAAGGCCGACGTGATCGATTCCGACGAGGTCGCGCACATGGGCGATGGCGCGCACGATACCGGCCGGTGAGGTGTCGCACACGGCGGCTTCCCAGTAGCCGATGCCGACCACCCCGCCGGTCGCGGCAACGCCTTTGATCTCCTCATCGGTCAGATTGCGGTTGACCTTGCACGTAGCCTGAACGCCGCCATGCGACGAGACGACCGGGCGCCTCGCCATCTGGAGGACTTGAGACACCGTCGCATGGCTCGAATGGGCAAGATCGACGACCATCCCCTTGGCTTCCATCGCGCGGACGATTTCGACGCCGAAGGGAGTGAGCCCCCCCTTCTTCAACCCGTGCATCGAGCCGGCAACTTCATTGTCAAAGAAGTGGGCGAGGCCTGCCATTCGAAACCCGGCGTTGTAAAGCCGGTCGAGATTGACCCGCCTGCCCTCGATATCGTGGAGGCCCTCGACCGATAGCATCACGCCTGTCACCTGCTTACCCACAGCTCGATCGGCAAGCAGGCGAGCGAGATCGGCTTTGCTCCGCACGATCCGCAACTTCCCGTTCGAATGGGCCTCGAACCAGCGCAGTTTTTCTGCATGCCAAAGCGACCGTTCGATCAGCGAATGCCACGTCCGCATCGGCTGGCCCTGCGCAATCGCCAGCAGCGTGATGTTGTCGCTGTCAGCACCGTTCGCGTCGTAATTCTGGCCCTTAGGGGTCTTGGTTACCGACGAGAGGATCTGCAGCGTAACATTACCGTCGGCAAGACGCGGCAAATCGACCTGTCCCCGGTCGCCGCGCGCCAGCAGGTCGCGACGCCACAGCAGCGTGTCGGCATGCATGTCGGCAATCTGCAGCGTCTTGTGCAGCGCAGCGGCGCGGGCCGAAGCTTGCGCCGGTTCCGGGCCCACCACTTGGTTCATCGACCGCTCGACCAGTGGCGGCAGAAGACCAAAGAAGAGGAGCGCGCCAAGACCCGACAGCAGCGCGATCGAGCTTAGAATTCTCTTCATTCCGCTACTCGTTCAAATGTGACGAAGCTGTACTCGTCGTGATCGTCGCGCGCGATCTCGATCCACGCCGCTGGATCGGGGGGAGGCATCACGGTGTCGCCTGAGGGCGTGTCATGCACTTCGGTGAGTTCCCAGCGGTCGGCGTGTGGGACCATTAGACGCAGCACCTCGGCACCGCCGATCACCGAGGCGTCGGGCCCGGCGAGCGCGAGCGCAGTGGCGACATCCCGAGCCACCTCAGCGCCGTCAGCGATCCAAAAGGGGTCGCGGGTCAGCACGATGTGGCGCCGCCGGGGCAGGAGTCCGGGCAAGCTGTCGAACGTCTTTCGTCCCATTATCATGGGCTTGTCGATCGTCAGCGCCTTAAATCGCTGGAGATCGGCGGGCAAATGCCAAGGAAGTTTCCCCTCGCGCCCGATGACGCCATTGTCGGCACGCGCGACCACAAGCGTGATCAAACCGCCACCTCACCCTTGATGTGCGGGTGCGCCTCATAGCCTTCAACCGCGAAGTCCTCGTATTCATAGGCGTCGATGGAGGATGCACGCCGTTTGAGCACCAGCTTGGGCAGTGGCTTGGGGTCGCGCGTCAGTTGCAGACGCGCCTGGTCGAGATGATTCAAATAGAGGTGCGTGTCGCCGCCGGTCCACACGAACTCACCCACCTCCAGCCCGCACTGATCGGCGATCAAATGTGTCAGCAACGCATAACTGGCGATGTTGAAAGGAATACCGAGAAAAGCGTCTCCCGACCGCTGGTACAGCTGCAACGACAATTTGCCATTCGCGACATAGGTCTGAAACAGGCAGTGACACGGCGCGAGCGCCATCCGGCTGATCTCGCTCGGGTTCCAGGCTGTTACAATCTGGCGCCGCGAGGCGGGGTCGCGCTTGATCGTCTCGATCAGCGAGACCAGCTGATCGATGTGGCCGCCGTCAACGGCTTCCCAGTCGCGCCACTGCTTGCCATAGATTGGCCCAAGATCGCCGTCGTCCTTTGCCCATTCGTTCCAGATGCCGACGCCACGCGCAGTCAGCCAGTTGTTGTTGGTCTCACCGCGCAGGAACCAGAGCAGCTCAATGAAGATTGAGCGGACATGAAGCTTCTTGGTCGTGACGAGCGGGAATCCCGCACTCAGGTCGAACCGCATCTGGTAGCCGAACACGCTTAGCGTGCCGACGCCGGTTCGGTCGTGTTGCGGGACACCGGTGTCGAGGATGCGGCGGAGGAGGTCGTGATATGCTTGCATGACATCACGCTATGCCCTGACCCAAACGCCTCGCCAAGTCTCGCTTCGATCAGTTGGATTGCTGAGTTGCATTGACCGCGCCGCTCGGCCAGAGCCTCACCATCATAGAGCCACAAACCCGGAGGTTGCCATCCGCCAGATTGCTGCCCTTCCCTACCGGACCCAAGGTGATTTCATCGATGCGCCGGTTGGTATCATGCTGGTCACATCGCGCGACACCAAACGCTGGGTGCTGCCTAAAGGGAATTTGATCCCCGGCTTGTCGCCGCATGCCGCCGCTGCGCACGAGGCCGAGGAAGAAGCGGGCGTGCGGGGCCTCGCCTGTCCAACAGCGCTAGGGGCCTACCGCTATCGCAAGACCCGCAAGTCCGGCGCGTCGCTCATGGTTGACGTCGATGTATTTCCAATTCTGGTAACACGTGAGATGGACGAATGGGAAGAGCAGGGGATGCGCGACCGGCGCTGGTTTTCCCTGTTGGAAGCAGCGCAAGCCGTTGCAGAACCAGATCTCCAACGGCTCATCCGTCAGTTCCGGGCGAGTGAAGTTAATAGCGCTGTACGGCGGGGCGCAAGACTAAGGACCAAGTCAATGAGCGCGATGTTCGGATGGTTTCAGCGGTTGTTGCCGCAACAGAGCAATTTCTTCGACCTGTTCGAAGCGCACGCGCTGACGTTGGTTGCAGGCGCCGATGCATTGTCGCGCCTCCTGCAGGGGGGGTCGAACATGGCCGAGCACGTAAAAGAGATCCAAGAGCGCGAGCACGACGCCGACGACATCATTCGCGAAGTGCTGCAAACGGTCCGCCGCACTTTCCTGACGCCGTTTGATCGGGGTGCGATTACTGACCTCATCAGTGCGATGGACGACGCCATCGACCAGATGAATAAAACGGCGGGAGCGATCTCGCTCTACGGCGTTACCGAGTTCGACCAGGAAATGAAGGATGTTGCGGCGATCATCGTCGATGCCGCGCGCATCCTGGCCGAAGCGCTGCCGCTGCTGCGCAACATCACCGGCAACGCCGTGCGGCTTCATGAACTGACGGGGCGCCTGGTGCAGATGGAAGGGCAGGCGGACATGATCCACGAGACCGGCCTGCGCGCTCTGTTCAGGGCGTACGGCGAGACCGACACCCTGCGCTTTATCGTCTTCCGTGACATCTACAGCAATCTGGAGCGCGTCGTCGATCGGTTCGAGGACGTCGCCAACGAAATCGACGGCCTCGTCATCGATCATAGCTGAGCCACAGATATGGTCCATGCCCTCGCTCTGCCGCTTCTCATCGGATTGATCGTGCTCGCGCTGGCGTTCGATTTTCTGAACGGATTGCATGACGCGGCGAATTCGATTGCAACAGTGGTGTCGACCCGGCTGCTCTCGCCGGTGAGCGCGGTCATCTTTGCTGCCTTTTTTAACTTTGCCGCTTATTTCCTGTCGGTTGCCTATCCCGGACTGCAGAAGGTCGCCGAGACCATCGGCAAGGGCATTATCGACAAGGATGTCGTGACACCTTCCGTGGTGTTCGGGGCGCTTGTCGGGGCAATGTTCTGGAACGTCGTCACGTGGCTCAAAGGTATTCCGTCCTCGTCGAGCCACGCGCTCGTCGGCGGCCTTGTCGGGGCGGGCGTCGCCCATGCGGGTATGGAAGGAATCGTGTGGGGCGGACTTAACAAGACCGTCATCGCAATCTTCCTTTCGCCCATGATCGGCATGATCCTGTCGATGCTGATCATGCTGGCAACGTCATGGATGACGCGCAATTCCGCGGCGCGTCCCGCCGAACGCAGGTTCAAGGCGCTGCACCTGCTGTCGTCGGCGACATATTCTGTCGGTCACGGCCTGAACGACGCCCAAAAGACAATGGGCATCATCACCGTCCTGCTCTATTCGACCGGGTATCTGAACGGGGAATTCCATATTCCGCATTGGGTCGCGATCAGTTGCTACATCGCAATCAGCCTCGGCACGCTGTCGGGCGGCTGGAAGATCATCAAGACGATGGGGAGCCGCATCACCAAATTGTCACATCATCAGGGATTCGCTGCATCGCTGGGCGGATCGATCATGCTTTTTGCCGCTTCGTCGCTCGGCATTCCCGTCTCGACAACGCATACGATCGCCGGCTGTGTAATTGGCGTGGGAGCCGCCAGACGTGCATCGGCAGTGCGCTGGGGGATTGCCGGCAATCTAATGATCGCGTGGGTACTGACCGTGCCAGCATCGGCACTGGTAGGGGCAGCATTTTATATGCTGACCCGGCTCTTCTAGTTGTTCTCCGCGACCAGCAGTTTGTCGATCTTGCGCCCGTCCATGTCGACGATCTCGAACCGGTAGCCACCGAACTCAAAGTGATCGCCCGTCGACGGCAGTCGTTTGAGTTTGGCCAACGCAAGCCCAGCAACTGTGGCATAGTCGCGGTCCTCGGACAGCGTGAGGCCGATCCGTTCAGCAAGAAGATCAGCCGCCCACCAGCCCGACACGAGCAAACTGCCGTCCTCGCGTTCAACGACAGGTGGATCATCACCTTCATCCTGGTCCGATACGAAATCGCCGGCGATCGACGAGAGCAGGTCGGCGGGCGTGACGATGCCTTCCAGATGGCCGTATTCGTCATGGACGAGCGCCATCGGTACGTCGGCCCGGCGCAGCGCCTCCAGCGTGTCCATGGCATCGACCTGGTCGGGAACAATGGGGGCCTGGCGCATCAGCGCGCGAAGATCGATGTCGTGCCCAGCAATCAGCGCGCGGACGATGTCCCGGGCCTGGACGATGCCGATAACCTTGTCGACCGATCCCTCGGCAACGGGCAGGCGGCTGTGCGGGAGTTCGGCAAGCATCGCCCGCAGCGCGTCGTGATCTGCGTCCGCGTCGATCCAGTCGATCTCCGTGCGCGGCGTCATGACTTCGCGTACTGGCCGGTCCGCAAGGCGAACGACGCCTGAGATGATCGCGCGTTCGCTTTCCTCGATCACGCCCGACTTGGATGCCTCGGCAACAATCAGATGCAGTTCTTCTGCTGTCACACGGTCGTCGGACTGGCGGTTGAGGCCAAGCAAGCTGAAAACGAGTGCACTCGTCGAATCGAGCAACCAGACCAAAGGCGCCGTCGCCTTCGACAGCCAGAGCATTGGCCGTGCGACGAACGCCGCGATCGGTTCGGGAGACCGGAGCGCGAACTGCTTGGGGACGAGTTCGCCAATGATCAGCGAGACAAAAGTGGTGACGGCGATCACGAGGCCAAAGCCCAGATCGCCGGCAGTGTCATGCGACACACCCAGTTGCTCAAGCCGCTCTCCCGTCGGGCCTCCCAAACTCGAGCTCGAATAGGCACCTGCAAGAATGCCAATCAAGGTTATCCCGATCTGGGCAGTTGAGAGCAGCTTGCCCGGATCAGCGGAAAGATCGAGCGCGACGCGCGCGCCGCCGATTCCTTTGCGCGCCATCGCCTCAAGTCGCGGTTTGCGGGAGGAAACAATCGCCAGTTCCGACATTGCAAATACACCGTTGAGCGCAATGAGCGCAGCGATGATGGCGACATCGATCCAAGGAAAGGGCAGGAACGCGGGCTCTGTCATGGTCGTCGCCAGCAATGCCGCCTTTGCGAGCGCCGGGCAACCATGAGGTTGCAACCGGCAGCTAACGTCGTTGCAAGAAAAAGTCCTTGAGGACGGCGGCGGCCGCCGACTCGCCAATCCCGGCCAAAACCTCGGGGCGGTGGTGACACGTCGGCTGAGCAAAGACGCGGGCACCATGATCGACGCCACCACCCTTGGGGTCAGGCGCAGCATAGACAACGCGGGCGATGCGGGCGTTGGCGATTGCGCCGGCACACATCGCGCATGGCTCGAGAGTTACCCATAACTCGCAGTCGGTCAGGCGATCGCTCTCGAGCACAGAACACGCGGCGCGAATCGCGACGATTTCAGCGTGCGCAGTGGGGTCAAGATCGCGCCTGGTGCGGTTTGCACCCTCGGCGATAATTTTTCCGGCATGAACAATGACTGCCCCTACCGGCACTTCGCCCGCGCGCGCAGCCTCAATCGCCAGAGCAAGGGCGCGATGCATCATGTCGGAACGCGGGAAGCTCATATCGACCGTCTAAGGGCTGTGCGGTTGACGCGGCAACCCTTTGCCGATATTCGCGCCGCCTTTCCGACCAACAACAAATTCTAGGATTACAAGCGATGGCACGCGTTTGCGAACTGACCGGCAAGGGTCGCCAGGTGGGACACAATGTGAGCCACGCCAACAACAAGACCAAGCGGACTTTTCTGCCCAATTTGCAGAATGTGACGCTGCTCTCGGATACACTGGGTGAAGGCGTAAAGCTGCGTGTTTCGACACACGGCCTGCGCACTGTCGAGCACGTCGGCGGTCTCGACAATTGGTTGGCCAAAGCAAGCGACGATCAGCTGAGCTTGAAAGTGCAGCGCTTGAAGCGCAAGATCGCCAAGCTGAAGATTGCTACTGCAGCCTGAGCAGGCTCGTCGGATCGCCTCGTTCCTGAGCGGGGTTTTGATGTTGGCAGATTTGAGCAGGTAGGTTTCTGGCCGACGCGTAAAATTGTCGCGGCGCCCACCGATCGCGCGCACGACCGCGCTTGCATCTTTTTTAACTTCGAGTTGGCTCATTGGCCAGGTCGCGGCGTCGCGCACCGCCGGTCCGGCTCTCGCGCAGCGCGCGAGCTCTTGGACAACGAGGGGTCACCCGGCCGCCGCTCCACCAGCCGGCGACCCCGGTTGGAACCGATGCGCCGTGGATTGGCGGGAGCGCGAAATTGGTGCGCGAAGCTGAACAATGGCTAACATGCACGTTCAGCAATGCGCCACAGCGCATCGGCTAACCCACTCATGTCAAAGGAGACCGACGATGAAGAAGCTGATTCACACCGCCGTCTTGGCGAGCGTTGCCGCCGTCGGTTTTGCCGCCACCCCGGCGATGGCGCATGATGATTATAATGACGGATATTATCAGGGGCGCCCCGACACGTATCGCCAAAGCGATTACAACGGCCGCAACGGCTATGACAATCGCGGCTATGACGATCGTGGCCGTTACGCCGCCCGCCGTAACAACCGAAACTATCAGCAGTGTCGTCGCAATCCGGGCACGACCGGCACCATCCTGGGTGCCATTGCTGGTGGCCTGCTTGGCCGTGAAATCGGCCGTGGTGGCTATCGCAACCAGCCGAGCACGACCGGCCTCATCGTGGGCGCGGGCGCTGGTGCGTTGGCAGGCCGGGCGATCGACAAGAGCGGCAGCTGCGACCACCGCTAGCCTTGGTTTCCCTCCAGTTGCGTCGTTGAGGGTCGAGGCCGGCGCGCCAACGCGCCGACTCCGCGTTTTCGGGTCGATCAGGGCGCGCCCGAACGCAACACATAGTCAGAACGGTTCCCGTCGCGGCCGCGAATTAAGGCGCCGACTTCACCCAGGTCGCCCGGCCTTGGTCGCATCCCAGCACGGTATCGTCGCGTGAGGCCGGGCTGACTATGGCTCGCCCCGCTCGCAATGCTAGCTCTCGAGATCGAACAACCCCGCCAGCTGCTCCACCATTGTGCCACCGAGCTGGTCCGCATCCATAATTGTAACGGCACGCGCATAATAGCGAGTCACGTCGTGGCCGATACCGATGGCCACCAATTGCACCGGTGATTTCGCTTCGATCCAGCCAATTACTTGCCGCAGGTGTTTTTCCAGATAGCTCCCCGAATTCACGCTGAGCGTTGAATCATCGACGGGTGCGCCGTCGGAAATCACCATCAGAATCTTGCGGTCTTCGGGCCGTGCGATGAGGCGGCTATGCGCCCAAAGCAGCGCTTCTCCGTCGATATTTTCCTTGAGCAACCCTTCGCGCATCATGAGACCAAGCGACGAGCGTGCGCGTCGCCAGGGGGCGTCAGCGGACTTGTAGATAATATGACGTAGATCGTTGAGGCGACCGGGAAGCGCAGGGCGCGCGGCCTGCAACCAGCTTTCGCGTGCCTGGCCGCCCTTCCAGGCGCGCGTGGTAAAGCCGAGAATCTCGGTTTTCACCCCGCAACGCTCCAGCGTGCGCGCCATGATGTCGGCGCTGATCGCCGCGATGCTGATTGGCCGCCCGCGCATCGACCCCGAGTTGTCGATAAGCAAGCTGACCACGGTGTCCTTGAACTCGGTCTCGCGTTCGATTTTGTAACTCAGCGAGTGCGCCGGTGACACGACCACGCGGGCAAGGCGCGCGGCGTCGAGCATCCCTTCCTCCTGGTCAAAGTCCCAGCTCCGCGATTGCTGCGCCATGAGTCGGCGCTGCAGCCGATTGGCCAGCTTGGTCACCGCACCCTGCAGCGTCGTCAATTGCTGGTCGAGGTAGGCGCGCAACCGCACCAATTCGTCAGGATCGCACAGTTCATCGGCTGCGACCACTTCGTCAAAATCAGTTGTCCACGCCTTGTAATCAAATCCGGGTGTCAGATCTGCCGACGGGCGGTTGGGACGTACGGGAAGCATGCCTTCCCTTTCGCCATCGCCGCCGTCAGCCTGATCATCATCGGCCATTTCCTCGCCTTCGGCTTCACCTTCGCCTTCGTCATCGTCGCCTTCGGATTGCGCCCCGCGTTGATCGACCTGCCCCTCGCCGCCGCCGTCCTCGTCGGTTTCGGCATCGTCACCGGCAGAATCGTCCTCCCCATCATCTTCGCCGTCATCGGGCTCGTCGGCGGCGGTTGCATCACCCTCGATCAGAGCCAGGTCCTCAAGCAACTTGGTGGCGAGCTGAGCAAAGGCCTTTTGGTCATCAAGGACGAGACCAAGCGCGTCCATGTCCGCCCCACCAGCTTCCTCGATCCAGTCGCGGACAAGATCTATCCCCGCCTCGGTCCCCGCGGGCGGTAGCTGGCCTGTCAGCCGCTCGCGCAGGAGCAATGCCACCGCCGTCGAAAGCGGCACCTCGTCTGTCGCCTTGGCGCGTGAGATCGGGTCGGAGCGCATGCGCACGTCGAGCGCATGGGCGAGATTATTGCGCATCCCCGCCATGCCGCGCGAGCCGAGCGCTTCGACCCGTACGGTTTCCACGGCGTCGAATACCGCGCGGGCGACGACCGGGTCAGGCGCGTTGCGGTTGTGCAGGGCGACATCGTGGTAACGCAAGCGGAGCGCAAACCCGTCGGCAAAACCGCGGGCCTGCGCAACTTGATCGGAAGGCAGTGCACGGCCGGGCATCGGCACTTTTAGATTCTTGCCCGCCTGCGTCGGTGCGTCGGCGGTATAGGCGAGCTCGACATCGGGTTCGTGCGCGATCGCGCGAGCCGTACCGGTCAGCACCGCGCGAAACACTTCGAGAGGGGTTTGTTCGGTCATCTGCGTAGTGCCCGTTCGAGAATCTCGGACGTTATCGGATAGCCAAGTTCTTGCGGAATACACAACCGCTCAGCACCGTCGCGCACCTCGATCCAAGGCGTGATCATTTTGACCGGATGTGCAGCGGCATGGCGGCGGGCTTCGGCAAAGCTACCAAGTGTCGCCAGTCGTTCCAGGTTGCGTCGAGTGGGAAAGATGATCTTGACCTCACCAGCATCGGCCCGCGCGAGCACGTCGGCAGCCGTAGCCCAGAAAAGGTGCGTATTTTCGGTTGCATCCACGCGCGCCTCGGCATGGTCGGCGTCGACCCGGGCGAGATAGAAATGCGTGTCGAAAGTTCTAGTTTCCTTGAAATTGGGGCACCAGTGCGCGAACGGCACCAGCGCGTCGAGATCAAGCGTGAGGCCATAGCGATCGAGCAGCGGACCAAGAGCGGTTCCGTCGGATAATGCCGTGCGCAGGACTTCAACGTCGGCGTCGATCCCTACGGCGATCCCCGCTTCCTCGATCGTCTCGCGCACAGCCGC
>JAYVVA010000005.1:0-4782 GCA_043787435.1 Sphingomonadales bacterium
GATCTGGTGCATGCGACAGAGCTTTTGCGCGCCACGGATGCCATCGACGATACCATCGAGCGTGCCCGTCATTTCGGTCAGCGCGCCATCGACGCCCTCGGTCCGTTCGCGCGGGGGACAGCGAAGTCCGCGCTGATCGAGGCGGTGGAATTCGCCATCGCCCGCGCTTATTGAGGCCCTTATGACGGACGCACGGATCTACCAGGAACCCAAGAGCGCCATGCAGTCTGGTCGCGCGCGAAGCTCGCGCTGGGTGCTCGAATATGCACCCGCCGAGGCCAAGCAGCCTGATCCCCTGACGGGATGGGCAGGCAGCGGCGATACGCGCGAGCAAGTGCGGCTGATTTTCCCGGACGCCGGCGCGGCACAAGCTTATGCTGCACGCGAAGGCATCTCGGCGCGGGTAATTACGGCCCCCGCACGCCTGCTCAAGCTCCAGACTTACGCAGATAACTTTAGATAACCGACAATAGCAGCAACAGCTTGGCGTCGATGGCGCAACCCTCGTCGCGTTTTGTCGCGATGAAATCGCTGACCTCGTCCAGTGCAACGCGGTGCACGGTAATATTCTCCCCGCCGAGCCCGCCGCCATCGCCCATTTTTATCAAGCCGTGCGCGGTGACGAGCGTAAACATTTCGCTGACCATACCCGGGGAGGAAGCGAAGTCGCCGACGATTTCGACGCGGTCGGGCCTCCAGCCGGTTTCCTCTTCGAGCTCGCGTGCGGCTGACGTGACGACATCTTCATCCTCGGCTTCGTCCCCGACAAGTCCGGCGGGCAACTCCAGGCATCGCCGCTGCAGCGGTACCCGCCATTGCTCGACGAGCAGAACGTGACCATCTTCGACGGCGAGCACCACCGCAGCGCCGATATTGCGCGCGCGCTCCACATATTCCCATGGACCGCGCCGCTTGGTGACGATGTAGTTCCCGCTCCAGACGATCTCTTCGGCGTCTTGGGTCACAGCTCGATCAAGCGGTCGGGCAGTTCGTTCACATCGTCCGCTGCACGGGGCAGATGTGTCGCGAGGATCGAGCCGACCCGCGCAACGGCGGAGATCATGCCATCGGCAATCCGTCCCTCGCGGGCGTCGACGATCAGGGCAATCATTGCGTCGCCCCATTCAGTGTCTGGGACCTTCCTGTGCACCGCTTCATCCGCAATGATCTCGGCCATCCGTTCGCTCAGCGAAAGACAGACAAGAATACCTGTGGACCCGGTCGTGCGCCCCTCCGCCCCGACCTTGAACAGCTCTATGGCACGCCGACGAACCCGATGGCGGCGGACAGGGCGCGGCGTAAAAAACACACGCATGGGTTCCCATTGCAATCCGCCGAACGTGATCACGGCGACGATCACCATCGCCGCAAAAGTCAGAAGCATCACGTCGCGTACTTCGGTCGTGCCCCAGCCGCTGGTCAGGTTCGCAAGAATAGCCACCGGCAGGGCCGGCCACGCCGCGAACAGCGCTGGCACGAGCAGCGAGGCTAGCCCGGTATAGACCAGGGCAATGTCCTGATAGGTGTCGGAGCGCTCGGCGACGATCGTCACGATCTCACCGGACGTGTTGCTTTCTGCGTCGTGGACAGCATTGCTGACCCGCTGGCGGTCATCGGCGGTTGGCTTGCGCATCACCATCCTCCCGATGCGCCGCCGCCGCCGAACGAACCGCCCCCACCCGAGAAACCGCCGCCGCTGCCGCCGCCACTGCCCCAGCCACCACCTCCGCCGCCGTCGCGGTCACCGAGGGAGCTCGCCGCAACGTTGACGGCGGTCCACAGGAGCGCCTCGCCCATCCCGCTGCTGTGCAACCGTCCGCGCGACATGCGCCCGACGAGGGGGATGATCACCACAAAGAAGATAACGATCCAAAACAGGAAAGCGCCGCCGTCGAACTTGCCCTTGAGCTTCTTTTGCTGCGCCGAGAGCTCCGCCGTCCGCTTGGCGGCCTCCTCCGGGGTCAGTTTGATCTGAACCGCCAGGGCGTCGACACCGGCGTTAAGCGCGCCAGAAATGTCGCCGGCCTTGAGTTTTGGCGTCATGATCGAGTTGGCGACGATGCTCGAAAACGCATCGGTGACCAAAGGTTCGAGTCCGTAGCCGACTTCAATTCGGGGTCCGCGTTGTCCAGCGGGATTGTTTGGCGCCAGGATGATGAGCAGGCCGTCGTTGTTGGCCTTGCCGCCTATTGCCCAGCTGCGTCCGAGCCGGTAGCCATAATCTTCGAGCGGATATCCCTGCACATCGGGGATGGTGGCAATGACGATCTGGTGTCCCGTCGCCTGCTCGACCGTGGCCAGCTTTCCCTCGAGCGCCGCTTTTTGATCTGGTTGAAGCAGGTTGGCGGCATCGACGACGCGCCCGGAGAGCGGCGGGAATGACTGTGCAAAGGCTGGGAAGGCGCACAGCAACAGGAGCAGCGTGCAGAGCGCTGCCCAGAGACTGTGACGCCGAAAACGTGTTAGCATTGACCCTGCCACCGGCATGAACCTCGCGCTTGAGGGGCGTACCCTGGATCAATTCCTGGGCGAAGACCCCGTGATGGAGTTGTCAGTTGAAATCCACCTTGGGTGCATTTTCGGCGCCAGCCGACGTGGCGGTATAGGTCGTCATTGGCTTGGCACCGTAGAAAACTTTCGCCCCTATGGCGTCGGGGAAAGTCCGGATCCTGGTGTTATAAGCTTGCACCGCTTCGTTGTAATCCTTGATGGAAATGTTGATGCGGTTCTCGGTCCCCTCGAGCTGCGATTGCAGCGCAATGAAGTTCGCATTCGATTTCAGATCAGGATAGGACTCGGTGATGTTGCGGATGTTGACCAGCGCCGCCGAAACGGCTCCCTGAGCCTGCTGAAACTGCTTTACCTTGGCGGGATTGGTAAGGTCTTCGGGCTTCAGAACCGTCTGCGTGGCCGAGGCACGGGCCTGCGTGACCTGCACAAGAACCGACGATTCCTGCTTCGCAAAGCCCTTTACCGTCGATACCAGGTTCGGGATGAGATCTGCACGCCGCTGGTAATCGGCCTGGACGTTGGCCCATTTTGCTTTCGCGTTTTCCTCGGCTGTTGGAACCGAGTTAATGCCGCATCCGGCGAGCGACACTGCAGCAAGCGGCGCAATCAGGGCAAGGCGGCGTTCAAACATCATGCAGTTTTCCTTCCAGCTGTTGTGTGGAGCTAATACACGAAGGCGGCAGGCATGCGCAATCGAACGTTTTGGAACGTTGAAATTCATACTTGCTATCCGTGACGGCTCGTCCACTTTCTTGCCTCAAGTCATCAGGTGGGGAGAGACATTATGAGCATAGTTTCGGAGTTCAAGGCGTTCATCAACCGGGGCAATGTTCTCGATCTTGCGGTCGGGGTTATCATCGGTGCGGCTTTCGGGAAGATCGTGACGGCGTTTACAGAAGATTTCATCACGCCGATCCTGGGACTGGTCACCGGGGGGGTCGATTTCGCGAATATGTACGTGCCGCTCGGCACCGTGCCTGAGGGAATTCCGGCAACGCTGGCAGCGATGAAAGCGGCAAATGTCCCGGTCTTCGCCTTTGGCCATTTCATCACGGAAATTATCAATTTCGCCATCCTGGCGTTCGTGATCTTTATGATTGTGCGGACAGCGAACAAGGCAATGCCGCGTACCGACGCCGCCTCGACCTCTGAAAACGTGCTCCTGCTTCGCGAGATCCGTGATTCGTTGAAGAAGTAGATGCCGCACCGGGTTGCGGGTCGCAACGACAATGCCGATGATTTGGGGTCTCACCACAAGGGGTGGGGGGCAGGGCGCCCTCTATAATGGCGGCTCTGCGTGGATGGCGCCGTGTTTGAATGACGCCGAACCTGCGTGCGGCGTCACGCCGCCGCCAGATCTTCGGCGGTTGCGCTCGCAAGGCTTGTGCCATCCAGAATCCGCGCCGTCTCGTCCCGCACGCGCATCATTGCATGACGTATTTCGCAGCTGGCCTCGCTGCGGCAATCCTTGCAGCGCCGGTAGGCGGTGCGGCTCACGCAGGGAACGAGCGCAAGCGGCCCCTCGATCGTGCGAATGATGTCGCCGAACGAAATAAGGTGTGAGGGACGGGCAAGGTGAAACCCCCCGGCCTTGCCGCGCGTCGAATTTACGAAGCCGGCCTGACGCAACTCGCCGAGAATGATCTCGAGGAACTTGCGCGGGATTTGGGCCTCGGCGGCGATGCGGCTCATCGGTACCGGCGGCTGTCCAACCTGTTCGTTGGCCAGCACTAACATCGCGCGCAGGGCATATCTCGAGCGTTGCGTAAGCATGACACACAAGCCCTTAGCGCTTCGGAGCTGAACAGCAAGTTTCAGACAAAATTTCTTGCCTTTTGTCTGTTGAGACAACGATCCCTGATCATTCGTGACTTTTCATTCGTGAACAACCGTCTATATGTCTAGGAGCCAGGTTCGCCTGGATATGGCGATAAACGAGGCCGCGCAATAAGCGCAGCGGACCCGGGGGCGGTACCCGGCGGCTCCACCATAACCCCCGCATGCCCCTGTTTGGGTTGGCGGGGGCCATGATGGGGCCGAACTAGGATCGACGTGTGTTAAAATCGGTTGTCGTCGCCCGGCCTGAATGCGCCGTAAAACCGTTCAAAACGATAAGTGCCAACGATAACGAGGCGCTCGCGATTGCTGCCTAACTGAGTCCTTCGTGGATGAAGTTAGTTTGGCTTTAGCGCGGTAGGGACCACACCGGGCAACAGAAGTGGAAACCGGCGGTTTGGGGAGCACCGAGCAACAGAAGCTCCCTATTTGTTT
>JAYVVA010000006.1:0-3078 GCA_043787435.1 Sphingomonadales bacterium
GGAGAGCCCAGATTGACGAGCAGTACCCCAATTTTGGGCAGCGGAATAATGGGGTGATCGCCCGGAAGTTGTGCAGCGCGCATTATGCGTCCTGAATGAGAGGTAGCTGCCGGTAGCGCACGCCGGTCGCGGCGAACAGGGCATTGGCGATCGCAGGCGCGACTGGCGGGACTGCAAGTTCGCTCGCTCCGCCAGGTTGTTCACGACTGACGACGAGTTCAACCTCGATTTGCGGACAGTCGGCCATGCGCGGCAAGCGCAGTTCACCGAACCGCACGGGGCCAGCGAGACCGCGCTTCATCGCGACCGGCGCGCCGGTCGCCGCGGTCATCCCGAAGACCAGCCCCCCGATGATCTGGGCCCGGACGATCCCCGGATTGATGACGCGTCCCACGTCGGCAACGGCAAACAATCGGTCGACACGTACACGGTTTCCGTCGAGCCGCGCCTCGGCCATGACCGCGATGTAACTACCCGCCATTGAGCAGCACGCCAACCCTTGGTTCGACCCGGAAACGCCTCCCAGCCAGCCGCCTGCCATCGCTGCTTTGGTAAGGCACTGCGCAAGGCGAGGGTTCTGACCGAGCATTCCCATCCTCGCCGAAAACGGATCATTGCCGGTCATATGAGCAATTTCATCGATGAAACATTCGGTGAAGAAGCAATTCGCCCCCACCGCGCGACCGCGCCAGTCGCCGGTCGGCACGCCGATGCTGGCGGGATGATGATCAATGGCGTGGACCGGTATGTCATAGGGAGGAACGGCGCCAACGATTGCCGCGGGTTCGGCCTTGCCTTTGGCAGCTGCCAGCGCTTCATGCGGCGAGATGCCGTCGACGATGCGCGACTGCATCTCGTGCAGCGTTGCCGGTGTCGAAATCTGGGCAAACCAGGCGGCGATCCGGCCGTCGGGCGCGGTCCGGGCGGCCATACGCGCATGGGCAGCGGGGCGAAAGCGGTCGCGCCGCATTTCTTCGGAGCGCGATCGGATCAACTGAACGGGGCGCTTCATCCGGTCGGCCAGGACGGCGGCTTGAGCCACAATCTCGGTTTCATAGCGAGCGCCGAACGAGCCGCCGACCATCATCGGGTGGACGACAACGTCTTTGGTCGGGATGCCGAGCACGCGTGCCGCGGCTGCGGCAGCAAGGCTCGGCACTTGCGTCGCCGTCCAGATCTGAAGTGTCCCGCCGTCGCGCGCGGCGGTCGCCGAGGCTGTTTCGACGGGCGCGTGCGGCGCGACGCCGACGCGGTAGTTCTGCGTGAACACGTCTGCTCCCTGGAACATCGCGTCAACGTCGCCCAACTCAGAGAGACGCACTGCCCCTGGCGCCTCTGGACTGAGGGCATCTTCAAGCCCGCGCGCCATCGCGCGGTCGTCTGCGACGTCCCCGGTAATCTCGAACTGCGGCGAAAGCGCTTCCAGCGCCCGATTTGCCGCCCACCAGTTTGTTGCGACAACGGCGACCCACCGATCAGTCTCGACGACATCGAGCACGCCGGCGATTCGATGGGCTGCAGCCTTACTGATTGCTTTCAACCGGACATTTCCGGCCGGCCCTTCGGCGATCGCTGCGTAGACCATATCCGCCACCCGGATGTCGGCGGCATAATTGACGCTGCCGTCAACTTTGGCAGGCAGGTCGAGGCGAGGCAGCTCCTGTGCTGTCAGTCGGTTTTCCGTGCCGGTGCGCCAGGCGAGATTGGCCGGCACTGACGCGCGCGCTGCTTCTGCCGCGATGTCGCCAAATCGCATTTTCTCGACGCCGTGCCAAACGAGACCATCATGCGTTTCACACGCCTCCCAATCGGTATCCCAGCGCCTTGAAGCTGCCTTGCACAGTAGCGCACGCGCAGCGGCTCCCGCATCGCGCAGCCGCGCCTCGAATCCGCGTATGCTCGTCGAACCTCCGGTCGCGACAAAACTGTGTCGACGGGCCCAGTCATCGACGAACCGCGCTGGGGCAGCGTCCGCCATTCCGGCGGCCCATTCGCGGGCGAACAACGTGTTGGCGGCGAGCCGCCCGGGTTGCGCCGCCTCGACCGCAATCGTCCGCCAGTCCGCGCCCAGCTCGTCGGCAACGATCTGCGCATGAGCAGTAAACACGCCGTGCCCGAGTTCGACCTGCGGCACTGCAACAGTCACATGTCCATCCTCGCCAATTTTGACGAAGCCCGACAATATGTGTTCCCCCGGTGCGGTATTGAGGCCGGATTCATAGCTGCGCGGCCACAAGTCAAAGCCGACGATCAGTCCCACGCCAATACCGCCGCCAATCAGCAGGTTGCGACGGGAGATTTGGGGTGTCGGCATGAAGTCGCGTTAAGCGGCGTAAGCGATGCTGCCAATCCCCCCGACGGTCATGCCGCCCGCTTGGCTTCGGCCTCATGGATCGCACGATATTTGTGGCGCAGACCCACCTTGTCGATCTTTTCGGTGCCAAGCTTGGGCAGCGAGTCTTCGGAAAACCAAAGTCGTGCGGGAACCTTGAACGCCGCGAGCCGGTCGCCGACGAAAAACAAGAGAGCTTCCTCGCTCAGATGTTCGCCGGGGTGCACGTGAACAATGGCCCCCACTATTTCCCCAAATCTCTCGTCCAGCAAGCCAAAGACACACGCCTCGGCAATAGCGGGATGCTCGTAGATTGCCGCCTCAACTTCTTGACAGCTGATGTTTTCGCCGCCGCGGATGATGATGTCCTTCTTGCGGTCGACAATGAACAGATAGCCATCGGCATCGAGATAGCCGATGTCGCCGGTTCGAAAATAGCCGTCGCCGGTCATGCACGCCGCCGTTGCCTCCGGCCGGTTCCAGTAACCGCTGAAATTTGCGACCGTGCGGATCGAAACTTCGCCGCGTTCACCATGGGGCATCTTGTTGCCGTCGTCGTCGAGGATCGCAACATCAACCAGCGGCGCTGAGGCGCGACCAGTCGAATTGGGCTTGTCGAGATAATTGGTCGAAAACGAGCCGCACCCTACCGCGTTGGTTTCGGTGAGCCCGTAGCCGAGTGCCGGCGGCGCGGGCATTTCGTCGGCGAGGCGGCGCACGTGTTCGGGCGGTCGCGGCGCGCCACC
>JAYVVA010000007.1:0-6034 GCA_043787435.1 Sphingomonadales bacterium
TCTGCACGCTCGTTCCTGCTGCTCGCCCGGCTTTGGGAGAACCATTCGTGCTGGTCGGATGTATGCGCATACACCTGGTCGATCAGTACCTTGAGCCCGAGGCCATGTGCGCGCGCGATCAGTAAATCAAAATCGGCGAGCGTCCCGAAAATCGGATCGACCGCGCAATAATCGATAACATCATAGCCGAAGTCTTTCATCGGCGAGGTGAAGAATGGCGAAATCCAGATCGCATCGACGCCCAGAGCCGCGACATAATCGAGGTGCGCAGTGATTCCCGGCAGGTCACCGATACCGTCGCCGTTCGTATCGGCAAAGCTGCGCGGGTAGATTTGGTAAATGACGGCGCCGCGCCACCATTCGTGCCGTTCAGCTGCTTTACGCACAAACAAAGGTTCGATCATTTTGATGTTCCGGCGGCGCAGACCGCATAGCCAAGGGGAAGGAGCGTCAGGCGTACGCTCCCAGGCGCCGTTTCCTGGGCCGGGCAGCTGCCAAGCAGAGCGGAAAAGCGCTGCGAGCGGGTTTCGACCTCTAGATTGGCCTCAATTGGTTTCGTGGACGTATTGAACGCGATCAGGACCTCGCGGTTCGTCACGGGATCGAAGCGCGACACGGCAAAGAGTCCGGGCCGCTCGCTGCGCGCACGCAGCAACTGGCGGCCGCGGCGCAGGGCGGGTTCGGCAGTGCGAACACGGGCAACCTCGGCAATGGCGCGGTAAAGCGGGTGGTCGGTCTGAAAATTGTCTTGTGCAGTGGTCCTGTCGGTCCCGACAAGCCGTTCGCTGTTGTACGATGCAACGTGACTGGCAAACAAAGGCGCGCGCGCGTCCTGATCACCACCGTTACCGGCAAAGCCTTGCTCGTCACCCGAATAGATTACCGGAACTCCTCGCATCGTCATCAGCATGACGTGCGCAAGGATGACGCGGTGGAGCACTTCGTCGTCGCTCGCCTGCGGAAATGCCACGCGAACAAAATGCGCAAATCGACCATTGTCGTGATTGCTGACGAAGGTCGGCTGCGATCGCGCGGCTGCTTCGCCACCTTCGTAAAGCGGGTCACCGGCGAACAGTTCTTCGAGATGATCGGTGCCGGCCTGTCCAGCAACGGTATCGATAACAGCTTGGCGGAAAGCAAAATCGAGGACCGCCGGGAAGCGGTCTACGCGGGTGTGAACCGCCAGCTTGCCTGGTTCGAGCCCAACGCCGCCGATTTCACCGAAAATATGGAAATTGGGAATACCCTTCGCCTCGGCGCGGGCAAGCATGGCAGGGTTGAAGATCTTCCAGAACTCGGCATTTACATGCTTTGCGGTATCCACCCGAAAGCCGTCGATGCCGTATCGGTCGATCCAGCCCCCGTAAATGTCGATCATTCCTGATAAGACACGCGGGTTCTCGGTCATCAGGTCGTCAAGTCCGACGAAATCGCCCATCGTCGAGCTCTCGTTCGAAAATGTCGAATTGCCGCGATTGTGATAGAGCCGGACGTCGTTGAGCCAGTCGGGCACTTTGATATGCTCTTGTCCTTTGGGGATGTAGGGCGTGTAGGCAAAGTCAGGATTGGTCAGGCGGGCAAAATTCGCTGTTGTCTGCACCTGATCGCCAACGAACCCCGAATTAATTGGGACGCCGTCAACGCCACCACGCCGTTGATACGGGAAGTCGGCGCGGCTGCGATAGGGACAGGTGGTTGTGCATTCCCGATAAGCAATCACATCGGCGGTGTGATTGATGATGATGTCCATGTAGACTTTCAGACCGCGCCTGTGCGCAGCCGCAACGAACGCGGCCATATCGGCATCCTTGCCGAAATGGGGATCGACGTGCGTGAAGTCAGTGATCCAATAGCCGTGATAACCAGCGCTTTCGAAGCCAGCCCCCCCCTGAACAGGGTTGTTCTTGAAAACGGGACCCAGCCAGATCGCTGTCGCGCCAAGCCCCTGGATGTAATCGAGCCGGGCGATCAGCCCCTTGAGGTCACCACCTAAGTAAAATGCCTTCGACGTGGGGTCATAGCCGGTCTTCAGACGATCGCCGATCAGACCGCCGCGATCATTCGATGGATCACCGTTTTCGAAGCGATCGGGCAAAAGGAAATAGACAATCTCGTCTTCGGGCAAGCGCGCGCGATAGTCCTGTGCCATGACGAGAGTCGTCGGGAGCGGCAGCACCGCAATCAACGAAGCGAGCGCCAATAAAAGCGGCCTCACGCCGCCACCTCGGTTGGCGCCGCGCAATGCTGCGCAACAAAATCTTCATGCTGCATCATCTGGGTGACCTCGCGACGGTTCAGCCTTTCGATCACGTCCATATATTCGGCCAGATCTGTGCGTGAGACAGTATCTGCGATCGGGTGGTTGCCGGTGGGAATGATCCCTTGGCCAACCAACACCTGGAACCAGCCGACTTCGGAGAACAGTTCCTCGTGCTCGCGTGTGATTTGCGCATTTCCACGCCACAGCTCAATCTTTGCGCTGAGCGTGTCAGGGACCGGTTGGTGACGCCGAGCGGCCCAGAAGGGCTCGCTCCGTTCATTGGCGCGGTAGTGCAGGATGATGAAGTCACGGATCCGCTCATATTCGAAGTCGCTCTGACGGTTGAACTCGTCACGTTCGGCCTGTGTCGGTCGGCGGCCAGGCAACAGCTTGAGGATACGCTGGATCGCTGACTGGATTAAATGGATACTGGTCGATTCAAGCGGTTCCATGAAGCCCGAAGCAAGCCCGACGGCGATGACGTTGGCCTTCCAAAATTCGCGCCGTTTACCGGTTACAAAGTGGATCGGGCGCGGTTCGGCGAGTGGCGCCCCGTCAAGCCCCTCTAGTAGCCGTGACGCCGCCTCGTCATCGCTCATGTACTCAGAAGAGTAGACAATGCCGTTGCCCGTGCGATGTTGCAGAGGAATGCGCCATTGCCAACCCGCACGATGGGCCGTCGAACGCGTGTAGGGCGTGAAATCGGCGGACCGGACAGACGGCACTGCAAGGGCACGATTGCAGGGCAGCCAATGCGTCCAGTCGTCGTAACCGGCCTTGAGCGTCTCCTCAATTAACAGTCCACGAAATCCGGTGCAGTCGACGAAGAGATCGCCGGGCACCTCGATCCCATTGTCGAGCGACAGCGATGCGACATCACCGCTTTCCACGTCGCGTGCCACGGTGGTGATCTTGCCCTCAATCCGCGTCACGCCGCGCGCCTCGGCAAAGCGCCGCAGATAGCGCGCGTAGAGCCCGGCATCGAAATGGAACGCGTAAGGCATTTCGGGGAGCGTAGGCGCGGTTCGGGCTGGGCCGCGTTGCATCCGGTTACTCAGGGCAGCCAGATTGTTCAGCGAATAGAGCGCCAGTTCGCCGGCCACGCCTTCGCGGTGCGCGCGCACCCAATTGTGCTGAAACGCGAGCAACCCAACATCGCGGCCGACGTCGCCGAAGGCGTGCATGTAACGCGCGCCGGGCTTATGCCAGTTGACGAATTCGATCGCGAGCTTGTACGTCCCCTCTGTCGCGCGCAAAAACTGGCTTTCATCGAGCCCCAGTGCCTCGTTGAACAGCCGGATCTGCGGGATCGTGGCTTCGCCAACGCCAACAGTGCCGATCCCATCGGACTCGACCAGTGTGATTTCGAAGCCGGTTTCGAGGAAGTGGGCGAACGCTGCCGCGACCATCCAGCCTGCTGTACCGCCGCCTGCGATCGTAATCCTGATCGGATCGGTCGACATCAGGAACGCCTCACTTGGTGTTGCTTGCCGCTTGGGCTTGCAGGGAATGGACGGACGCTTGAAACCAGCAACAGTGGAGAATCAGCATCAACTGATCCTCCACTTTTCGCGACCTTTAGAACTTGTACGACATGCCGAGATAATATTCGCGACCATAGCGCTGATAGTCGATCACTTGGCGTGGATCGTTATTCTGGAACGTCACGAACGGACGGTCGGTCAGGTTTTTGCCCTGCGCCAGGATCGAAACACCCTTGAGTGGCCCGTCCTGAAACTCGTAGCCGATCTGAGCGTCGACAATGACCTCGGCCTTGGCGGTCCGGAAGTCGGGATTGGCGGAAAGACCCGACACTTCACCCAGGAACTGCGAGCGATAACGATAACTGCCGCGCACCTGGAACCCGTTCTTTTCGTAATAGAGCTCAGCGTTTGCGACCCAGTCGGACAAGCCTGGTAGCGTAATTTGCGTCGGGTTCGCGCCCAGCTTGATCGAGCTGTCAGTGTAGGACGCGCTGCCGAAGAAACCAAAGCCATCGAGACTGTCCGATACCAGCGAGAACGGCAGCGACAGGGTAGCCTCGCCCCCGACTAAATACCCCCGACCCGTATTCCCGGGCTGGCTCGCGGTGCCCTGCGTCGTACCGATCACGACGGTGGGAATTGCAGTGCGTAGAGCAGCCGCCACCGCCGAGAAGTCGTAAGCTGTCGCATTGTTGTTATCGATATAGTCAGTCAGGTCCTTAAAGTAGCCCGCTACTGAGAAATAGCCGCCCTTCGAGAAGTAATGTTCAACCGAAAGGTCGAAGTTGGTCGACTGATAGGGGCGCAGCCTAGGGTTGCCGCCATTGGAGCTGAATCCACTCTGATTGACGTCGATGCTGCCCAGTCGCGTGAAGTCGATATTGACTTCCTGGTTGACCCGCTCGCGGTCGAGCCGCGCGCGCACCATTGTGTGCGTCGCGGCCAGCTTGACGAAGGTATTGGGGACCAGTTCGACCGAAATGATCGCGCTCGGGTTGAAGTTGGTGTAGCTAGCGTCGCCTGAAGCAGGCGCAATGGTCACTTGCGGCACGCCGTTGACGACGTTGAACGCCGCTAATGTGCCGATCGATTTCTGCCTTGTATTGACGACCTGGAGACCGATCGAGCCGGCGAGATGCTTGCCGCCTAGCTCGCCGTCGAGTTTGAGCTGTGCGTAACCTGTCAGAATATTTTCGGTGATGACATTGTCGCGGACAAGCGAGCCTGGACGGTTGTCGAAGCTGGGCGTCAGCGAGTTGTTGTAGAGGTACAGCGGATTGAGCGCGAGCATTGCGGGGACGCCGAGATAGTCGAGCGAGACCGTACCGACCCGTGCCGCGGCTGGCACCGGAATAAATGTTCCTACACCATCGGCGCGCACGGTACAGTCCGCGTTGCCACCCTTCGGGCACAGGAAGTAGGACGTGTAGGCGCTCGTTTTTTCGCGTCGGCTATAGTTTGCGCCGATTTCCCAGCCCTTTACAACGCTGTCACCGCCGAACTCGCCGTCAAGGCTGGCGCGCAGCGATTTGAGATCGTCCTTGAAGCTGGGACGGTTAAGAAAGCCCGCCTGAACGACCGCGCTGGTCCCGTTATAGCCCCATCCGCGGGGGTCGGTGATCCCGACGCCACCCGCGCCCGTGTTGGTGTAGTCGAGGGTCGGAACGATCCCGAACGTGCCGTTCGGATTTTGGCTAATGCGCAGCGTGTCGGCCGCGCCTGCGCCCTGGTAGCCGAACCCCGTGTACGTCTCGAGCAGGAAATCGGTGCGCTCTGAGTGCGACCAGCTCGCGTCGATCTTCAAGTGCGTCTTTTCGCCGATTGCGATGACATTGTTCCAGCCCACCGAATAGTTTTCGGCGTCGCGCTGGTTCAGGTCGTTGCGTTGGACAGCGTGAACGTTAGTGATTGTTGCGGCAGTAACAAAGCCGTTGCTGACCGTGGCATTGCTGATCCCCGTCGTGCCACCGGGAAGGCCCGCCCAAGCAGGATTGATCGGGAATTCAATGCCCCGAAGATGCTGCGTTTCCTTGAATTTCGAATAGAGCAGGTCGAGCGTTGAATGCCAGGCCTCACTGGGTTGATATTCGATCGTCGCTACCGCGCCGTAACGCGTCAGCAGGTTCGACTGGACATAGGGCTTGGCGCCGCCGAGCCGCAGGTTGCTGCCGACCGCGGCCGCGCTGGCCGGATCTTTTGGTACGTCATTGGGAAAACCCCAGGCATTGTAGCGTTCGTCCTGCGATGGGGCCGACGTAGCAGAGACGCCGATCGCGATACCCAGGGTGTT
>JAYVVA010000008.1:0-10130 GCA_043787435.1 Sphingomonadales bacterium
GGCGGTGGCTGGTATTTGTCGCGGCTGACGGGACACGTGGGCAAGTTCCTGGCGCTTACCGGCGCGCGGCTCGACGGTTCGGAATGTTGCCTGCTCGGGTTGGCGACACATTATTTGGCAGCTGAAGCGGTTCCTGCATCTATCGACGCCCTGCACGACAGCCCGGACATCGCCGCAACGCTGCAGGCTTGCAGCACCCCGGCACCGATCGCGCGGCTGATCGAGAACCGGGCGAATATCGACCGTCTGTTCGCGGCCGACACGGTAGGGGCCACCATCGCAGCGCTCGAAACCGATGGTGGCGACTGGGCCGCAAAGGAGCTGGCAACCCTGCGGACCAAATCACCGCTTTCGATGGCGGTTTCCTTGCGCCAGCTCAGCGAAGGCGCGGCGATGCCCGACTTCGCCTCGGAAATGCGTCAGGAATATGCAATTGGGTCGCGCATGGTGCACACGCACGACTTCATTGAGGGCGTTCGCGCGCTGATTGTCGACAAGGACAACATGCCGAGGTGGCAAACTGCGGTATCCCACGCCGAAGTCGATGCGATCTTTGCGCCAATGCCCCCGGGAGAGGAATGGACCGCGTCATGACTTACGAAACTATTATCGTCGAAATGCGCGGTGCAGTGACGCTTGTCAGGCTGAACCGACCGCAGGCGCTCAACGCGCTCAATTCGCAGGTGCTCGCCGATCTCACCGCTGCGTTTGGGGTCTATGACGCTGATCCTGGCCAGCGCTGTCTTGTCCTGACAGGCAGCGAAAAGGCGTTCGCGGCAGGTGCCGATATCAAGGAAATGGCGGATCAGTCGTTTGCCGACATGTACGCTCGCAACTTCTTCGCAGGCTGGGAAAACGTCACCGCAATCCGCAAACCCTGGATTGCCGCCGTCAACGGTTTCGCTCTTGGCGGCGGATGCGAAGTGGCGATGATGGCCGACTTCATCATCGCAGGCGACACCGCCAAATTTGGCCAGCCCGAGATCAAACTAGGTGTGACGCCCGGTATGGGGGGGTCGCAACGCATGACCCGGGCGATCGGCAAGGCAAAGGCAATGGAAATGTGTCTGACTGGTCGCATGATGGGTGCCGAGGAAGCCGAACGGAGCGGTCTGGTGGCACGTGTCGTTCCTGCTGCCGATCTGGTCGACGAGGCAGTGAAGACCGCGACCAACATTGCCGAGATGCCGCCCCTTGCGGCAATCGCGACCAAGGAAATGGTTGGCGCAGCGTTCGAGACAAATCTGGCTCAAGGTATCGTGTTCGAACGGCGGCTGTTTCACGGGCTCTTTGGAACGCAGGACCAAAAGGAAGGCATGGCCGCCTTCGTCGAAAAGCGGCCCGGTAAATGGAACGGCAAATGACCACGATTGCATTTATCGGCCTCGGCCACATGGGCGGTGGCATGGCTGCTAATCTCGCCAAGGCCGGGCATGATGTGCGCGCGTTCGACTTGTCAGCACCCGCGCTCGAAATGGCCAAAGCAAACGGCTGCCTGCCCGTTGCGAGTGCGGCGGAAGCGATTGCCGACGCTGAAGTCGTGATAACGATGCTTCCGGCGGGCAAGCACGTTGCGCAGGTCTACGAAGAAGCGATTCTCAAGGTCGCCAAGGTCGGCGTTCTGGTTATTGATTCGTCGACGATTGACGTGGCGACGGCACGTCGTGTGGCCCAGGCAGCGCAGGCCAAGGGACTGACGGCTGTCGACGCGCCGGTCTCCGGCGGGATCGCGGCGGCCGCGGCGGGCACGCTGACGTTTATGGTCGGCGGCTCTGCGGATGGCTACGAACGTGCCCGCCCTGTGCTTGAGCTTATGGGCAAGGCAGTCATTCATGCCGGCTCGATCGGGGCGGGGCAGGCCGCGAAAATCTGTAATAACATGATCCTCGGCGCGACAATGGCGGTGACGACAGAGGCGTTCAACCTCGCTGCTGCACTCGGACTCGACCCAAAGGCGTTCTACGATATTGCTTCGGTTTCGTCGGGGCAAAGCTGGTCGATGACAAGCTATTGCCCCGTGCCCGGTGTGGGCCCCGAGACGCCAGCTGACCGAAGCTTCGAAGGCGGATTTGCCGGAGCGCTCATGCTCAAGGATATGCGGCTTGCGCTGGACGCGGCAGAGGCGACCGGTGCAAGTGTGCCTGTCGCAGCCTGCGCTGCAGGGCGTTATCAAAGACTGGCTGACGAGGGGCAGGGCGGGAAGGACTTTTCGGCCATTATTGGCCTTGATCAAGGGCGCTGAGCTTTGCGGCTACGCCACAGCGCAGCGGTTTGGCCCCAGGCATCTACCCTCGCGCCCTGAAACGGATCGGGGAGCAGCGTCGGGCCGCCGTTGGTTGACCCGACAGGGTGCGCGGGCGTGATGGAACGTACGTTGTCGGGGTCGATCATGTGGATCACCTCGCTCCAACCGGGCACCTCGAACGCAAAATCCATAGTCGCCACAAAGGCTTCATACGTATATCCCTTACCTACAAACTGAGGCGTAATACCGAGCCGACTTGCTTGGAGGGCCAGCTTTCGGGTTGCCAGGGACCAAGTCGCCCGACCCACGGGCCGGTCGCGCGTTCGATTACTGAAAACATTGCAAATCCGCAGATGTCTCATGCGCCGCGCATCGTGCAGAGCCTCCGCCATGTCGCGGCGCGGGACCCAGTCCCGCCAATGAAGCGCATTGTTTCCGCGTCCGAGTTGATCTGTGTCCAGCCGCCGAGGTCGGACGCTCCGGGAGCGCGCAGGATGGGATGCCGGGTAAAGAGCCCCGGCGTTCCCATCATCCAAACCGTTCCTTGAGGTTAAGCAGCGTGAGCGCGGCTCTGGCGGCTTCGCCTCCCTTGTCTTTTTGGGCGGGATCAGCGCGGACCAGCGCCTGCGCCTCGTTTTCCACGGTAAGGATACCGTTGCCGATGGCGATCCCGTCCATCGTTAGTGCCATGATGCCGCGCGCACTCTCGCCCGCGACAATCTCGAAATGGTAGGTTTCGCCCCGGATGACAACGCCAATACCGACATAACCGTCGTAGCGCCCGCTTTCGGCGGCAAGCGAAATGGCGCCGGGGATTTCCAGTGCACCCGGCACGGTGATGACGTCGACACGATGACCTGCATCCTCGAACGCCGCGCGCGCCCCTGAAATCAGCATGTCGTTCAGATGGTCGTAAAACCGGGCTTCGACGATGAGGAATTTTGCCATTATTCGCCCTTGGTCCCTTGGATTGAGCGTTCACCGACGATCGACAGACCATAGCCCTCGAGCCCAACGAGCGTGTGGTGGGTGTTGGTGAGCAGGATCATGTCGTGCACGCCCAGTTCGGTGAGGATCTGCGCACCGACGCCATAATCGCGCAGCTCCTCGACTTCAGGTTCACCAGCGACCTTACCTTGTGCGCGCAACTGAATAAACCGGGTAATCATATCCTGCCGCCGCCGGTTGATAACGACGATGACGCCTGACCCTTCTTCGGAAATCGCCTGCATGGATCCCGACAAAAGGCCCGATCGCTCGCTCAATTCGCCGAACGCGTCGACGAACATCGAGAGCGTGTGCATCCGCACCAGCGTTGGCTTGGCTCCGTCAATCCGGCCTTTTTGCAACGATAGCGTCTCGTCGCCGGTCGCTTTATTGAAAAAAGTGATTGCTTTCCATTCGCCGCCCCATTGCGACTCAAACGTCATCTCCGAATGTTTGACGACTAGGTGATCATGTTTGCGGCGATACGCGATCAGGTCACGAATCGTACCGATCTTGAGACCATGAAGTCGCGCGAACGACACCAGGTCGTCCATCCGCGCCATCGTGCCGTCGTCCTTCATGATCTCGCAGATCACGCCCGCCGGATTGAGCCCTGCAAGTCGCGAAACATCGACGGCCGCCTCGGTGTGGCCGGCACGAACCAGTACGCCACCGTCACGCGCGACCAAGGGAAAAACATGGCCCGGCGTCACGATGTGTTCGCGCCCCTTCGAGGCGTCGATCGCCACCGAAACGGTCCGGGCTCGGTCGCCCGCCGAAATGCCCGTCGTTACCCCGTCCCTCGCCTCGATCGATACGGTGAAAGCGGTTTCGTGCCGGGTATCGTTGGACCGGCTCATAAGATCGAGCCCCAATTCATCGATGCGCGTGCGCGTCATTGCCAGGCAAATCAGGCCGCGGCCATGCGTTGCCATGAAATTGATCGCATCGGGCGTGGCCATTTGCGCGGGGATAATGAGGTCCCCCTCGTTCTCCCGGTCCTCGTCATCAACAAGAATGTACATGCGCCCATTGCGTGCTTCCTCGATGATTTCTTCGATCGGGACCAACGTCGGGGCATCGTCATTGCTGAACAGGAAGGTTTCCAGTTTACGCAACGTTTCTGCCGTCGGGTTCCAGGTCCCGGCTTCCAGATCGCGCAACGTATTGGCATGGAGGCCTGCCGCGCGGGCGAGGCCCGACCGCGACATACCACCCTGGGTCACAAGGCGACGTACTTTCTCGATAAGTTCGGTGCTCATGTTTGAGCGTAATCACATTATAATGTGCGTGTCTACATCTATTCTACAGTGAGATGTAGTGTTTGATCGAAGACTTTGTTTCCGGGTCACCCTTGGCGACAGTCGGGACCCGCGATAGAAGCGACGATTACTGTGTTGCAAGGCTAACACAGTTATGCGAAACAGCCAGAGTGAGCGATCTGAAGATGCCAGACCCAGCAAGAGCAGCGAACGACGCGGGCGCGATGCGCAAATCGATGGTCGTCAGTCAGTTGCGCCCTAACAATGTGACCGACACCCGTGTCCTGGCAGCGATGGGGCGCGTCGCTCGCGAAGCGTTTGTCTCGGTTGAACGGCAGGCGGTTGCCTATAGTGACCGTGCAGTGCCGTGCGGAAACGGGCGCTCTCTGAATCCTCCGCTGACAACCGCGTTGCTGCTCAACGCCGCTGAAATCGGTCCCGACGATCGGGTGCTGATTGTGGGTGCAGCAACCGGCTATGCCGCTGCAATTGCGTCGACACTCACGGCGCACGTCGTTGCCGTAGAATCCGACCCAGCGCTTGCTCAACAAGCCCGCCGCAACGTTGCAGGACTTGACGTTGTCGTCGGTCCCCTGAACCTTGGCGCAGCCGGTACATTCGATGCCATCGTCATTGATGGCGTGATCGACTCGGTACCCGAGACACTGATCGCCCAGCTGGACACCAAGGGGCGATTGACATGCGCTCTTAACGTCGGCGGCGTATCACGCCTTGCGGTCGGGCGGCGGGGCGGCACTGGGTTTGCCTTGTTGGAATTCGCCGAAACCGAAGCGGTAGTGCTGCCTGGGTTCGCGCACGTCAAGGAATTCGTCTTTTGAAAACGGTGCACGTGTTTTGGGAAGGTAAGGTGGATATGAGTCAACGCCGCCGCCGGCTGGTTGCCGCTGTCCTGCTTGGAACCAGTTTCGTTGGAGCCTGCGGTCCGGTCTCGGCCGAGACGCTGCGAGAGGCGCTTGTAAAGGCGTACCACACCAACCCGACGATTACCGGTGCGCGTGCCGGCCAGCGCGCGACAGACGAAAATGTGCCGATTGCGCGTGCGCGCGGCTTGCCCGGGGTGAGCGCGACGTCGTCGTACAATGAGTTCCTAGAAACGGCAGCCAACAGCTTCACGTCGCCCGCGCGCCAGTTTGCTGCGGCTGCAACGATCTCGGTGCCGATCTATCAAGGGGGCGCTGTCCTCAATTCGACCCGTGCTGCGGAAGTTCGCGTTGTCGCCGGACAAGAGGGTTTGCGCGACACCGAGGCAAGCGTCTTTTCTCAGGTTGTCGACGCCTACATGAACGTCATCCGCGATTCCGCGATTGTTGCGCTGAATCGAAAGCAGGTCGGCGTTCTGCGCGTCAACCTTGAAGCAACACGCGACAGGTTTCAGATCGGCGACCTGACCCGAACCGATGTCGCCCAATCTGAATCGCGACTGGCACTCGCCCAGGGACAGCTCGAAGGCGCGCAGTCGCAGCTGATTGCGAGCAAGGAGACATATATCCAGCTGGTGGGCGACGTGCCAACCGCACTCGAGCCGCCGCCACCGTTGCCAAATCTGCCGGGATCAGCTGACATGGCAACAGTCGTGGCACTCGACGGCAACCCCGGGCTTGCCGCAGCCAAAAGCCGACGCGACGCGACCCGCTATGATATAAAGGCAGTGCGGGCCACTCGTCTTCCAAAGCTTTCGGCTGTCGGCCAAGAGGCCTATGCTAACTATCTTGGTTCACTCTCGTCGCTGGGGACAGGGGGGCCAGGGTTAAGCCAGACCTCGCGAAGCACAACGGTCGGGCTTCAGGCGACGATCCCCATCTTCCAGGGTGGCGGACCTGGCGCCCAGGTTCGACAGGCGCAGGCGCTCGAGTCGCAGTCGATCGAGACTGTGACCGCGACCGAGCGCAGCATCATCGCGCAAACGCGCTCCGCCTTTGCGGCTTGGCAAGCGTCAAACGAGCTTATTACCAGCTCGGAAGCCGCAGTTGCCGCGAGCGCGCTGTCGCTAGAGGGCGTGCGCGCTGAGAACAGCGTCGGTACCCGCTCCATCCTCGACATTCTGAACGCCGAACAGGAACTGCTCAATTCGCAGGTCAACCTCGTGACTGCGCGCCGTAATGCCTATGTCGCCGGCTTCTCGCTGTTAGCGGCCATGGGCAAGGCAGGGGTCAACGATCTGGGGCTCGACGGCGGACCGCTCTACGATCCTCAGGTCAACTATCGCCGCGTCCGGCACAGTATTAACGACTGGGCAAATGACGCCAAGCCGGCACCCGTTGCGACCCGGACCGTTGACACCAAGGCGCAAACCCCGGCATTGATCGGTCCTGAGGTCAAATAGACCAGGGGAATGAGGGACACTCACGTGGCCGAGGGAAATGTCGAACCGTCGATGGAAGACATCCTGTCGTCGATAAAACGTATTATCGCCGAAGACAGCAGCGCTGCTTTGGCAGGCTCGCGTTTCAAGCGCTCGGTTGGGCTTTCTCCCCTTCCTAGGCCTGAAACCGCCTCGGCACAGGTCGCCCCTGAAGGTTCTGATGAAACTCAAGAGCGCGAAGAAGAAGTTCTCGAGCTGACCGATCCGGTCGCGGTCGAGCTGGTTCCCGCGCCTGCTGCGGAACCGATCGAGCCGGCGCCGGCGCCCAAGGCCAAATTAGACGAACCTGTACCAGCCGAGGTCAAGCCGACCCTTGTTTCGCAAAATACGGCCAACGCCAGTCGTTCGTCTCTCGCCGCATTGTCGGCAATGATTGTAAAGCCCGACATTGTCGGCAGCGATACGCTTGAAGGGCTTGTGCGCGACATGCTAAAGCCACTTCTTGCCGACTGGCTCGATGCAAATCTTCCCGAGATCGTCGAGCGGCAGGTTGCACAGGAAATTGCCCGGATTTCAGCCCGAGGCTAGCCGTCGCGCAATCGGGCGGTTAAGCGCAGCCCCGATATGACCGAACTCGCCAAGACCTTCGACCCCGCCGCCATCGAAGCACGATGGTACGGCCATTGGGAAAGCACAAACGCGTTTCGCCCGGAGCGCCCGGATGCCGTGCCTTTCACGATTGTGATGCCTCCGCCTAACGTCACGGGCAATCTGCATCTTGGCCACGCCCTCGACATCACGCTGCAGGATATTCTCGTTCGCTTCGCGCGCTTGCAGGGCAAGGACGCGTTGTGGGTCGCCGGGACGGATCACGCGGGCATCGCGACGCAGATGGTCGTCGAGCGCCAGATGGTCGAGCACCAGGACAAGCGTACCAATCACTCACGCGAAGATTTTGTTCAAAAAGTGTGGGATTGGAAAGCCGAAAGTGGCGGCGCGATCACGCATCAGCTTCGTCGGCTCGGGGCCAGTTGCGACTGGCAGAACGAACGCTTCACGATGGACGCAGGCTTTTCGAAAGCCGTGCTGAAAGTGTTCGTTGATCTCTACAACGAGGGGCTCCTCTACCGCGACAAGCGCCTCGTGAACTGGGATCCCGGTCTCAAGACGGCGATCAGTGACCTTGAAGTCGAAACACGTGAGGTTCACGGCAAGTTCTGGCACCTACGCTATCCGCTCGCCGATGCGAGTGGTCATATTTCTGTCGCGACCACGCGGCCCGAAACGATGCTCGCCGACATGGCGGTGGCGGTGAACCCCGAAGATGCACGCTATACAGCGCTGATCGGCAAGCAGGTACGCCTGCCGATTACTGGGCGCCTGATTCCCATAATCGCTGACGAACACGCCGATCCCGAGCTTGGCAGCGGTGCGGTCAAGATCACGCCGGGTCATGATTTCAACGATTTCGAAGTCGGTAAGCGGGCAGGGATAGCGGCAAGCGATATGCTCAATATGTTCGATGCCGAAGCGCTCGTGAGGCAGACGTCAGACGGCATGATCCCTTCCGAATTCATTGGCCTCGATCGCTTTGTCGCGCGCCAGCGGGTGGTAGCCTTGCTCGACGCCGACGGAGCGCTCGAACGCGTCGAAGATCGGGTGATCCAGATTCCCTACGGCGACCGCTCGGGTGTCGTCATCGAGCCGTGGCTGACCGATCAATGGTATGTTGATGCGAAAACGCTCGCACGACCCGCAATCGACGCCGTGCGTACCGGCGCGATCAAGGTTGTGCCACAGACGTGGGAAAAAACCTGGTTCCAGTGGCTCGAGAATATCCAGCCATGGTGCGTGTCGCGACAATTGTGGTGGGGCCACCGCATTCCGGCGTGGTTCGACGTCGACGGCAATCATTATGTGGCGGTGGATGAGGCGAGTGCACAGGCGTTGGCTGGGGCAAGTGTAACTCTCACGCAAGACAACGACGTTCTCGACACCTGGTTTTCGTCCGCGTTGTGGCCGTTCGGGACGCTCGGATGGCCTGATGCAAGCCCCAAACTGGCCAAGCATTACCCCAATGACATCTTGATCTCCGGGTTCGACATTCTTTTCTTCTGGGATGCACGCATGGCAATGCAGGGTTTGCATTTTCTCAAAGAAGTTCCCTGGAAGACTCTGTATCTGCACGGGCTTGTGCGCGCACCTGATGGCTCGAAAATGTCGAAGTCGAAGGGCAACACAATCGATCCACTCGGCTTGATCGATCAATACGGGGCCGACGCCTTGCGATTTACTCTCGCGGCGATGGAAAGTCAGGGCCGCGATATCAAGCTCGATGAGAAGCGCGTCGAGGGCTATCGCAACTTTGCCACCAAGCTGTGGAATGCTGCGCGCTTTTTGCAAGGAAATGGCATTCGTGTGAGCTTGTCTCTTGCCGCACCGACTGCTGAACTTGCAGTCAATCGCTGGATTATCGGACAAGTTGTCGAAACGCTCGACAAGCTCAACCAAGCTTTTGCCGACCTGCGCTACGATGCGATGGCCGATGCAATTTATCACTTTGCCTGGGGCACGTTCTGCGATTGGTATATTGAGCTCGTGAAGGGCGCGTTCGACGACGAAACCCGACAGGTCGCGAGCTGGACGTTCGATCAGATCCTCGTAATGCTCCACCCCTTCATGCCGTTCATCACCGAAGAGCTGTGGCATGCGATGGGTGAGCGCGAGAGCGACATCATTCAGGCTGAGTGGCCGGCTCCTGCAACGGCAATCGACACCGCAGCGGCGGTGACCGTTGGCTGGCAAATCGAGGTCGCGAGCGCAGTGAGAACGCTGCGCGCAGAAATGAATTTGCCGTGGAGTGCAGTGCTGACGCCGATCGTGATAGGTCGCGATCCAGGGTTGATGAAGTTGCTTACTGAAGGTGCGCCTGTCTTCGCGCGCCTCGTAAAACTAGCCCTGCCACAGATGCTTGCTGACGTTCCCGAGAACTCGGCACAGATCGTCGTTCGCGGTGCAACCGTGGCGTTTCGGCTCGATGGCGTCATCGATCTGGAAGCTGAACGTGCACGCTTGACCAAGTCAACCCATGCCGCGGAAAAGGAAGCTTCATCGCTTGCGGACCGCCTCAAAAACCCGGCGTTCATCGAGCGGGCCAAGCCCGAGGCAGTTGAAAAGGCCCGCGCCGACCATGCCGAGAAATCGGCAGAGGCAGAACGGTTCAGGGCTGCGCTGTTGCGTTTGGGCTGATTGAGGTTTTCGCTGGTTCGGGGACGCTGCCTGCAGGAACAGCTTTGGCGGCCATCCTTCTCGT
>JAYVVA010000009.1:0-10225 GCA_043787435.1 Sphingomonadales bacterium
GAGAATCGAATGTTCCCTACACGTTTCTCGTTCGTTCTCTTGAGGAGCCTGCGATGCTGACCCGTAAACAGCACGAGCTGATTTGTTTTATCAACGACCGCTTGGCCCAGACCGGCATATCACCGTCGTTTGAGGAAATGAAGGAAGCCCTCGACCTCAAATCGAAATCGGGTGTTCACCGATTGATCTCCGCACTCGAGGAACGCGGTTTCATCCGCCGCCTGCCGAATCGTGCACGCGCGCTTGAGGTCACCAAGCTCCCAGAGGGCGGTGTTATCGCCAAGATGCCGGCTGCACTCCCCGACAACGTCATTGCGCTGCCAAAACGCCTCCCCCAGCCGGCAAACGACATCATCGAGCTGCCGCTCCATGGTCGGATTGCGGCGGGCATGCCGATTGAGGCGATGGAACGCGACATCACTCTCCCGGTTCCCGCTGCGCTGCTCGGGCCGGGCGAACATTACGCGCTCGAAGTGTCGGGCGATTCGATGGTCGAGGCTGGCATATTGGACGGCGACTACGCATTGATCCGCAAGACCAATGTAGCGCGAGACGGGGAAATCGTGGTGGCTCTCATCGACGATAGCGAAGCGACGTTGAAATACTTCCATGCCGACGGCGCGCGGATCAGGCTTGACCCCGCAAACGCTGCTTACCAGCCGCAGATCTACGGCGCACATCAGGTGCAGGTGCAGGGCAAGCTGGCGGGTCTGTTACGACGCTATCACTAAGCACCGCGTCCTCCACATTGCCGAGCCTTGCGCTCACGGCCAGGACGGCAGCCCGCCTCGCTGTCGCTGCACGCGGCCTACTTGGTAGTCCGCCCCGATTTGCGCGGTGCAGCATCGGTGCTAGGGGGCGTGCCAGGGCCCTATCGACACGGCCAAGACTGGAGCTTTGTCCGCGTGGACGCAAACACACCTAAAGTCCCCGTCACCCGTTTCGCGCCATCGCCGACAGGGTTTTTGCACATTGGCGGCGCTCGGACTGCGCTGTTCAACTGGCTCTATGCCCGACATCACGGTGGCACGTTTTTGCTCCGAATTGAGGATACGGACAGGGCTCGGTCAACCGATGCCGCAATCGAGGCGATACTCGACGGGATGCGCTGGCTGGGGCTCGACTGGGACGGTCCCGAAATTTATCAGTTCAGCCGGGCAGGACGTCATGCCGAGGTGGCCCACCAGTTGTTGGCAAACGGCCACGCGTATCGTTGCTATGCGTCGAGCGAGGAACTCGAGGAAATGCGCGCGTCGCAACGCACGGCAAAGCAGCCGATGCGGTACGACGGGCGCTGGCGTGACCGGACCGACGCCCCGGACTTGCCTTTTGTCATCCGACTGAAGGCACCCCAGAATGGGGAAGCGACGATTGAAGACCGCGTACAAGGGCCTGTTACGGTTCAAAACGCTGAACTCGACGATTTTGTCCTTCTCCGCTCGGATGGCACGCCGACCTATATGCTCAGCGTCGTCGTCGACGATCATGACATGGGCGTGACGCACGTCATTCGTGGCGACGATCACCTCAACAACGCGTTCCGCCAGCTCGCGCTCATTCGTGCGATGGGCTGGCTCGAGCCGACCTATGCCCATGTTCCCCTCATTCACGGATCAGACGGCGCAAAATTGTCCAAGCGGCACGGCGCGCTGGGAGTCGAGGTCTATCGTGACCAAATGGGCATTTTACCCGAAGCTCTCAACAACTATCTTCTTCGTCTCGGCTGGGGTCATGGGGACGACGAGATCATTTCGCGCGATCAGGCAATCGCGTGGTTCGATATCGATGCGGTGGGGCGCTCTCCGTCTCGGTTTGACACCAAGAAACTCGACAACATCAACGGTCACTACTTGCGCGAAGCCGATGATGAGCGGCTTGCGCAGATCGTTGCGCCACTCATCGGAACTGACAACATCGGCTTGATGACGAAAGCGATGCCGGTTCTCAAAACCCGCGCGAAATCGACACTCGAGATTGTCGACGGCGCCAGCTTCCTTTTCAGCCTTCGTCCACTCCCCCTCGACGAACCGGCGGCAGCCCTGCTATCTGACGCCGGGGTCGCTCTCGTCGGCAAGGTGCGTACCGTGCTCGCTGATGTCGACGAATGGACGATGACCGCACTCGAAGAAGCTGTGCGGCAGGTTGCGGCTGAGGCCGCGCTGGGTCTTGGCAAAGTCGCCCAACCGTTGCGCGCGGCGCTCACGGGGCGGACGACGTCGCCGGGGATATTTGACGTGCTTGCGCTGCTCGGACGCGAGGAGGCGATAGGGCGGCTTGACGACATCATCGCGGGGCGCAATGCGCGTCCTGAGGGTAAGATTTAGGCATCTGGTCAGGGAACGACGCATATGGCGGACATTGCAAAACTTTCGGTCGGTGACAAAGAACTCGAGTATCCCGTTCTGAAAGGGAGCGTTGGCCCGGACGTTGTCGATATCCGCAAGCTCTATGCACAGACCGGCGCATTCACCTACGATCCCGGCTTTACTTCTACGGCAAGCTGCGAGTCAGCCCTGACCTATATCGACGGCGATGCCGGCATTTTGCTGCATCGCGGCTATCCTATCGATCAACTTGCCGAAAAGTCGAGTTTCATGGAGGTCAGTTACCTCCTCTTGAACGGCGAACTCCCCGACAAGGCGGCGTTAGACAAATTCACGACGACGATCACGCGGCACACGATGCTGCATGAGCAGATGGCGACGTTTTTCCGTGGGTTTCGTCGTGATGCTCACCCGATGGCTATCATGTGCGGGGCGGTTGGTGCGCTCTCTGCATTTTATCACGACTCGACCGATATCACAGACCCGGTGCAGCGAATGATCGCTTCACACCGTCTGATCGCCAAAATGCCGACGATTGCCGCAATGGCCTATCAATACAGCATCGGACGCCCCTTCCTGTATCCTCAGAACAGCCTTTCCTACACAGGCAACTTCCTGCGCATGACGTTCGGCAATCCAGCCGAGCCTTATGAAATAAATCCCATCGTAGAAAAGGCGATGGACAAGATTTTCATCCTTCACGCTGACCACGAGCAGAACGCCTCGACCTCGACCGTGCGCCTTGCCGGGTCGTCGGGAGCAAACCCGTTTGCGTGTATTGCGGCCGGCATTGCCTGTCTGTGGGGTCCAGCGCACGGGGGCGCGAACGAGGCGGCACTCGAGATGCTCCGCGAGATCGGTACGCCGGAACGAATTCCAGAATATATCGCCCGGGCCAAGAATAAGGATGATCCGTTCCGCCTCATGGGCTTTGGGCACCGCGTCTACAAGAATTTCGACCCACGCGCGAAAGTGATGAAGGCGACCGCCGACGCCGTGCTCAAGGAACTTGGCGTGACCGACCCCATTTTCGACGTCGCTCGCGAACTCGAACAGATTGCCCTGAGTGACTCCTATTTCGTCGAGAAAAAGCTGTACCCTAACGTCGATTTTTATTCCGGCGTGATCCTGTCGGCGATAGGGTTCCCGACGACGATGTTCACTGTCTTGTTTGCGCTGGCCCGGACAGTCGGCTGGGTAGCACAGTGGAACGAGATGATCAGCGACCCTGAACAGAAGATCGGTCGTCCGCGTCAGCTCTATACCGGGCCAACCCAGCGCGATTACGTTGCCGTGGACAAGCGCTGAGCGACGGGGAGCGTCAGCACGAAACGCGCGCCCTGTCCGGGTGCGCTGTCGAGCGTGATGTCGCCCCCCATCGCACGCGCCAGACGTCGCGAAAGGTAGAGGCCGAGACCACTGCCACCCGCTTCGGACGGATCGACCCGCTCGAACTTTTCGAACACTCGAGCGTGGTCCGCGGAAGCGACTCCTTTGCCCTGATCGGCAACGACAACCACTGCGCTGTCGTCGTCGCGTTCGGTCCGCAGCCACACCATGCCCCCCGGCGGAGTATAGCGCACCGCATTGTCGAGCAGATTGACGAGAATCTGCAAAATCCGGCGAAAATCGCCATGCGCCATTAAAACTTCGGCGGGACCGGGTCGATCGATGCGCACCTGCTTGTCCGCTGCGCGCACCCCGAGCAGCCCCGCGGCGCGACGCGCGACGTCGGCAAGATCGACCGCTGCCCCCCCAACGTTGAACCCGGGCTGCTCGACAGCCTGCAAATCGGCGAGGTCTTCGACCAGTGCCAGGAGATGCCGTCCTGCACTCGCAATATCGCCCGCATAATCCGCATAGTCGCGCCGGAGCGGGCCGTCAGCCTGCCTCCCGATCGTGTCCGCACACGCAATGATTCGGTTGAGCGGCGCGCGTAAGGCTTGCTCGAGGCGCTCGGAAAAATCAGGGCTGGCAATAACAGGCGCGAGTACCGACGCCATCGTCTCGACACCGGCAACCGCTGCAATCGCCGTTCCCGAAAATCCCGTCAGGCGGCCGTCGCCATCATGGCGGGCGGTGCCCGCCAAAGTATATTCTACACCAGGCTGATCGCGGCGCACCGCACGCTGGTCGCTGAACGATACGCCGTCGGCCAGCGCACTGAGCAGCGGCAAGTCGCCATCATCGTTGTCGATCAACCGCACCATCCGGGTAAGCGGATTTCCGACAACATCGCCCGGCTGCAATCCCTCCAGTTCGTCCGGCGACAGGGTGACTTCGGTCAGGATCAGCTTGGCATCGACTTCCCAGCTCCATCCGCGCGGCGTTTTGGGCGCGACCGGCGGATCCGGTTGGCTAACGGCCCAGGATACTCGCGCCGGGCGCTCGGTCCAAGCGGAGATTGACAGTTCGACGCCGCTCTCGGTGGGCTCGGCGCGCACCAGCAGATCGACAACATGCATGCCATCTGCGGCAATGACCTCACGCGACACCGGCATTTTAAGCGTTTCCGCAAGCCGCGCGAGCATCGCGAGTTGCGGGGTTGCCAACGGCTCGCCCAACTTGCCGCCGGCGCGCGCGTTGAGCGCAGCAAGACGTGCGCTGACCTCAACGACGTTTCCCTCGCGATCGAGGCGCGCAGAATCGACCTTACCGGTCATCAGGGACGGAGCCGGGCAGTGTTCGCCATGCTCAGCGACTTAGCGTTATCGGGTTAAGGGCTCACTAAGTCTGTTCTGCAACCATCCGAGACTGGCGAAACTATGTGCAACGGTGGCCAGTAACCCAAGCGTGAGACCGATTGATCCAAACATACTGGCAACAAACAAAATCATCGCGTTTCCGGCAATATCGGCAAGCCAGACCGGGGCCGAGCGCGTTGGTCTCAACCGCATCTCTAGGCCCACCAATCCGACCAACACAGCGGCGGCAAACGGCCGTGTCACATCGCTTCCGTGCGGCCAAGTTCCGATCGCGAGTACGAGGACGACGGCAATTGTATTGACGAGAGGCAGGACCGCCACGAGCCGGGCTGGACAACCCGTCGCCGTCGCGGCCAGACGGCCGACAGCGACCGTCGTCGCGGCGAACAGGACGAGGGCACATCCGAGGGCAATCCCGCCGATCAGCGCGGCTACGGGAGACGCCACCAACAAACCCGCTGCAAGCCACGGTGCAACCCGCGCCGCTGTTGGCAAGACATCGATTCCCAGCCCGGCAACGATCCGGGCCGCGGGCTCGATCACACAGCGACCGCCCCACCCTGCCGCCGTCGGCGCAACAGCGCTCAGCAACGCGCGTCCAGCCCGCAGTGCTGCGCCGACTTCAGCCGCGTCGATCAACTGGTCAGTGTCGGTGAGAATAATCCGCTGCGCCTTGGCACGCACTGCGGCCCGCAAGAGCATGGAACCAAAGTCCCATTCGCCCACAGCCTCAGCGGTCTTGCGCACTTGAGCGCCCTGTAGTCGAGCGATGCCGACCCAACGGTCGCGTGCATCGATCAATTCATACCGCGGGTCTGCATCTGGTCCCCGCAGACACAAGATCGTGGTCTCCGGCGCCTCAAAGAGGGCATCGAGGCGTGCAGGTTGAACGACCGCCGCCCCGCTGAGAAGCAGTACAGCCTCGTCAGGGTGAAACAGGTCGGCCGCCTCGGCGGGGGTCCGGACCAGAGTCGCCGACATGCCCTCGGCGCGAAGGCGATCCAACGCCTCGACGAGGTCACGCGACACGCGCCCTGCGACGACGACGATATGCATCACACCCACCCGCTGGACTTGGCGAAGCTGGAATTCAGGCCACGCAAGACCGGCCACCCGTGCGCGCGGCATGTCTTCGTCCAGGATGATAAGTGCCGCCCGTGTCAAACGCTCGCCCGGATAAATTCTGCCGAGCGTGGCCGATACGCAATCACGCTGCCAAGCGCAAAGCGGGATGCTAAACTAGTCGGGCACCTCGTGGCCGAGCGCGGACAAGGCGCGGTCAATACGGGCTATGGCCTGAAGATTACCCGGTGCGGCGGCAAGCGCAAAGTTGGCAGCGTCAAGTAAACGCAACGCGCCGAAGCTCGCGGCCAAACTCTTCAACCGCCCTGCTGCGGCGCACCAGTCATTGGCTTGCCGAGCTGCGCGCAAGGCGGAAAAACGGTCCTGCGCGCTTGCAAAGAATGCGGCGCGGAGTTCATCAACAATTGAGGATTCCGCCCCGACGGCAGCGGCCAGTACGGCTTCGAGAGCTCCGGGATTATACGCCATGGTCCGTTCTGTAGCCGTCTTCGCTTAACGCCATGATACGACGGCCTTTCCTAAAGTTGAAAACTCATGGTAAACGCCGAAGATATGAATGCAGGTTCGCAACTCGCTGGTCACTGGCCCGCCGACGACGAGCTCGTCGAGCCGGCGGGTGATGTGCCCGATACCTTGGCCTGTGAGGCCGAGGATGCGCTACCCCTCCACTTCTTGCCGTCTGTCGCTGCACTTATGGCGATCCTTGCCGGCGCGGGATGGATCGTCTTCATCGCGTGGGCGAAAATCGACCTGTTCGCCCATGGGCTCGCTCCGCGCGAGATCGCCGACTTGATTGCCGCTGCAAGTCCCCCGCTGATTTTAATCGGCCTGGTGTACCTCATTGCGGTTCGGTTTAGCCGCAGTGAGGCTGCAAAACTGGCGAAGGTATCGGGCAACCTGCGCGCCGAGCAGGACCGGCTGGAAGCTGTTTTAATCAATGTCACCCGCCGCTTCGACGCCGAACGGGCCAGGGTCGTGAACCATATCGACACGTTGGCGATGGTCGGTGAAGATGCAACAGCACGCTTACATGCCTTTGCTGAAAAACTGAAAGACGACATTGGCGGTGCGGCCCGTGAAGCCGAAACGCTGCGCGAAGCAGCAAACACGGCTCGTGGCGACATGAAGGCGTTGCTCACCGATCTCCCGCGTGCTCATGCCCAGACCGTCGAGATGTCGGATGCGCTCGAAACCGCAGGATTCATTGCGCACGAGCGCGCTGGCGCTCTCGATTCGCAGATCTCGGCTCTGGTCGCACGTGGCCGAGAGGCGGACGAAGTCGTCGGCGGTGCCGCCCAGAAACTCGCTGCTCACCTCGCCCGCGTGGACGGCGTCAGTGGCAGTGCCGCAACGCAACTGGCCACCGCTGCGGAGACGATTACCGACGCTGTAGATGCCGCACTTGGTCGCGCGGCCGAAGCCGGCGATGCCGCCCGTCAGGGAATGGAGGCGCAAGCCGCAACGATGCGGGCGTTGGTCGACCAGAGCGAAGCAGCGCTGTCAAACACCGGCGCGACCGCGACCGAAGCCGTTACCCGTCGCGTCGAGGATATCACTGAACGCCTCGAATCCTTGGGGGCAATGCTGGCCGACCACGAAGCAACCAGCGACCGCATGATCGAGGGGATCGGCTTGGGAATCGATCGGATCGACAGTCGTTTCGCCGCTATAGATTTGCAAGCCGACGCGCGCCACGCTCGCCTCGCTGAAGCTGTGGGGGGGCTGACCGCGCATGCCCGAACGCTGACCGATGCACTCGATGCCGGCAGCGGCACAACTGAACAACTTATCGGGCGGGCGGAAACGCTGATGACAGCCCTCTATGCGGCCTCTCGCGAAATCGACGAAGCGCTGCCTCAAGCCCTTGCACGCCTCGACGGCCATGCCGGCGCGACCCGCGCCAAGATCGATGCGATTGCGCCCGACGTGGCCCGGATCGAGCAAGAGGCGTCGCGAACCCTTGACAGGTTGCTCGACGCAGAGGGCGCGCTCGCCAAGCAGCACGCGGCACTTGACGGACTGGGTACTGCGCTCGAGGCGCGCATTGCCAGGGGTGTAGCCGCGGCAGGTGACATGATCGCCGCTGTGGAAGGGGCCGATGCGCGTGCCAAGGAGATTGCCGACGGGAGCGCCGCGGCGCTTGTCGCGGCGATGGTTCGGGTCCGTGAAACGTCCCAGACGGCAGCCGACCGTGCGCGCGAAGCGCTTGCCGCCGTCGTGCCCGAAAGTGCAGAGCGTCTCTCGGCGGCCGTCAAAGACGCGTTGCAGCGGGCGGTGACCGCCCAGGTCGAAGCGCAGATCGGCGAGCTTGCGCTGACCGCCGAGCGCGCCGTGGCGTCCGCCAACACCGCGTCCGACCGCCTGATGCGCCAGATGCTAACAATTGCCGAAACGAGTGCACAGGTCGAAGCCCGCATTGCCGAGGCACATGCCGAGATCGAGGAAGCTGACCGCGATAATTTTACCCGGCGCGTAGCGCTCCTCATCGAATCGCTCAATTCGACAGCCATCGACGTGACCAAGATTTTGTCGAACGATGTAACCGACAGCGCGTGGGGGGCTTATCTCAAGGGAGACCGCGGTGTCTTTACCCGCCGCGCTGTCCGTCTGCTCGATGCCGGCGAAGTGCGCGAGATCGCCAATCACTACAACGAAGATCCTGAGTTTCGCGACCAGGTGAACCGTTACGTCCGCGACTTTGAGGGCATGTTGCGCAACGTGCTTGCGACCCGCGCCGGATCGCCGCTCGGCGTGACGTTGTTGTCGTCGGACATGGGCAAGTTATATGTCGCGCTTGCGCAGGCGATCGAGCGGCTGCGGACTTAGTTCGGAGCTAGTTTCAACCCGTTTCAGGCATTGCGCCAACGACAACATCGCAGCCCATGTTGTGTTGGCGTTTCGCTGAGACACGCCGATCTGTCCTAACGCGGCAGTACGGCCCGGAAATCCCCGCATAACCGCTCGGCCCGCACCCGGTTGGAGCCAGGACCCGACGCCCCTATTCGGTCCGCAAGTCCTTCGGCGTGAAGACGTCGAGCGACTGTGGCGTCACCCAACCATAGGTAAAATTCAGCAAAAAAAGCGTGAACGCCAAGCTTGCAACCACCGTTGTGCGCCGTACGATCCGCCAGGGCCGGAAATCATAGGGCGCGCTGTCGGCCTGCCCACGCACTTTGGCTGCGCCCGATTCGTCGTGCGTACGAACACCAAACGGCATGACGACGAAAGCGCTCATCAGCCAGAACAAGGCATAGATGGCAATCGCCGACTGAAGCTTCATGCCTTGAGCACCATCACTTCGACGACCGGTTTCTTGCCGGTCCAATCGGTTGCGACACGGCGAACCGCCAATCTTATTCTTTCGCGCAGCTTGTTCTCGTCGCGCTCCTTGCCAACTGTAGCGGCCGCTACGTTGCGCGCTTCGGCCAGAAACTCGTCGCGATCGTCCTCTACAGGGACGCCTTGAATTCGCACCTCGGGGCTGCCGACAAGCTGCCAACTGCGATCGACGGCGACCGCCACCGAAATCACCCCGAATTGCGCGAGCTTGCGCCGCTCACCAATCGTCGATCCGTCCGCCGCCAGAATAACATCACCGTCAAGCACCAACCTCCCGGTGCGCTCGCGGCCGATAATACTCGGGCCATTGGGGGCCAAACGGACGACATCGCCGTTCGACTGGACCAGGGCACGTGGGACGCCTTCGCCGATACCGAAGCGAGCCTGCTCCGCCATGTGCCGCCGCTCACCATGGACAGGGATCAGCATCTCGGGCCGGATCCACTTGTACATCTTGCTAAGTTCGGGTCGCCCTGGGTGGCCGGACACATGCACATGCGCCTGCTTTTCCGTGACCATGATCACGTTTTTGCGCGCGAGCGCGTTCTGGATCCGCCCGATTGCGACTTCGTTGCCCGGGATCTGTTTCGACGAAAATATAATTGTATCGCCCTCGCCAACCTTGATCTGGTGCTGGTCAAACGCGATCCGCGCGAGCGCCGCGCGATCTTCGCCCTGCCCGCCCGTCGCGATGACCAGGCTCTGGTGTCCAGGCAGTGCCATCGCAGATTCGAAATCCACCGTATCCGGAAAGTCCTTCAGATACCCGTTTTG
>JAYVVA010000010.1:0-2532 GCA_043787435.1 Sphingomonadales bacterium
TCGGGGTCCGTCTCGTCGGCGAGCAGTTCCAGCCCGTTGTTGAGCGCTCCCACTGGGCTCAGCAGGTCATGGCACAGCCGCGAACAGAGCAAGCTGGCAAAATCGACCGGCGCAATCGTCATATCGAGCAATCCTCGTAAGATAGCCGTGCTTTGGCCGACGTCACGACGTCACGCAAGCTCAAGGCTGCACTGAGAGTGCAAGCTCGGCGAAGGACGTAGCTGTATCGGCCCGCCACGCTCGGACTTTTTGCCCGTCACAGATCAGCCAGCACTCGCCTATGCGACCGATCGTCCCCGCGTCGATCCGCGACGGCGTCGCCTTTCCCGAGGGATGCGAGTGATAACAGCCAATCACCGCCCGACCCCTCGCTCTGGCCGTCCGAATGGCTTCGAACTGGACGGCCGGGTCGACTTCGAACCGACACGTGGGATCAGCCGCCACATTTGCTGCGGGGACGATCTCTTCAATCCAGTCGTCGGTCCCAAGCAGCAGTCCGCAAATCTCACGCCGCGGTTCAGCAGCGGCGAGCGCAACGATCTGTTCGACCAGTCTGCTTGATATCGCCACTTGCATCGCCACATCGTTACGCGATGACGACGGGGATTTCCACGATTTCGGTGACGATTGCCGACGATTTCGCCGGGATGCGGCTTGATCGAGCGCTTGCGCTGTCCTTGCCGACAATATCGCGCGAACGACTCAAGGCCCTGATTTCATCGGGCCACGTCCGCTCGGCGATTGCGCTGTCGCGTGATCCCGCGATGAAAGTTGTAGCTGCCGGCAAATTCGAGATCGATATTCCCCTACCTACGGCCATGGCCAATGAGGCCCAGGACATCGCGCTCGAGATCATCTTTGAAGACGAGCACCTCCTCATCGTCGACAAGCCTGCCGGTCTTGTCGTCCACCCCGCAGCAGGCAATCTCGACGGTACGCTCGTTAACGCCCTGCTCCACCATTGTGCCGGACGACTGTCGGGGATCGGCGGCGTCGCGCGGCCCGGAATCGTTCACCGGATCGATAAAGACACATCGGGGCTGTTGGTTGTCGCCAAGACGGACCGGGCGCACGAGGGCCTGTCTGCGCAGTTTGCCAAACATAGCATCGACCGCCGTTATGCAGCGATCGTCGCAGGGCTACCGCTCAGCGAGGGCATCATCGACGCCCCGCTCGCACGGAGCCCGCACGACCGAAAGAAAATGGCGATTCAGGCCCGCGGCAAACGCGCAGTGACCCATTTCACGCTGGTGGAGCCGCTGCGCCGCGCAGCCATGATCGAATGCCGGCTCGAGACAGGTCGTACCCACCAGATCCGCGTCCATCTGGCTTCGATCGGGCATCCATTGCTCGGGGATCCCGTGTATGGACGGAACCGACCGGAACATCGCGACGTTTTGCAGTTGTTAGATTTCAAGCGGCAAGCTTTACATGCCGCGCAGCTGGGGTTTGTTCATCCCGTGACAAGCCTGTCTATGTCGTTCGAAAGCAAATTACCGCGCGATATGCAGGCTCTGTTCACCGCACTTCGTGTATAGGACGTTTAATACTCGCCTTGGTATCAACCAGGCGTCAGGGAGTAACATTACGTCATGGCTGGTGACAGCAATCTACCCGCAACAATACCCTCACTCGGCACCGAGGCTGGGCTCAACCGCTATCTGTCGGAGATCCGCAAGTTTCCGCTCCTCACGCCCGAGGAAGAATACATGCTTGCCAAACGCTTCTCGGAGCATGGGGATCCCGAGGCAGCGGCCCGGCTGGTGACGAGCCACCTGCGGTTGGTGGCAAAAATTGCCATGGGTTACCGTGGTTATGGCTTGCCGGTAAACGAGCTGATTTCCGAAGGGAATATCGGGCTCATGCAGGGTGTCAAAAAGTTTGAGCCCGATCGCGGGTTCCGGCTGGCCACATATGCGATGTGGTGGATTCGCGCGTCGATCCAGGAGTTCATCCTGCGGACGTGGAGCCTCGTTAAAATCGGGACCACCGCGAACCAGAAAAAATTGTTCTTCAATCTTCGTCGTATGAAGGCCCGGATCAATGCGTTCGAGGACGGCGATCTAAAGCCCGAAGACGTGACCAAGATTGCGACAGACCTCGGCGTTACCGAGGCCGAGGTTGTCAGCATGAATCGCCGCATGGCGATGGGCGGCGATACCAGCCTCAATGTGTCGTTCAACGAGGACGGCGAGGGCCAATGGCAGGATACGCTTCCCAGCACGGCGCCTTTACAGGACGAAGAAGTGGCCGAGACGCAGGAACGCGTCCACCGTCATGCGATGCTGGCTGAAGCGATGGAAGAGCTTAACGAGCGTGAAAAACATATTCTGACTGAACGTCGCCTGGCCGAAGAACCCAAGACGCTCGAGGAACTGAGCCAGGTCTACGGCGTCAGTCGCGAGCGCGTGCGCCAGATCGAGGTCCGCGCGTTCGACAAGTTGCAAAAAGCGATGATGAAAATCGCGCAGGGCAATGGAACGCTTGCGCTCGCCTAACCCGATACCTTCAGCCGACTTTCGGCAGAGCCGT
>JAYVVA010000011.1:0-34817 GCA_043787435.1 Sphingomonadales bacterium
CTCAGCCAACGGCGCTTTCAGGCGGCGTTTGACGGTCGTCGGGTCATCGTAATCGAGTAATAGCGCGCCAAGACAGTAGCGGTGAGCTTCGTCAACGCCGTGATAAATCTGCAACCAGCCATGCTCGGTTTCGAGCATTTGCGTACCGCCGCCAATCTTGCGACTTTCCCATCCGGTGGCCGCGCACTCTGCAACAACCCGATGATCACCCCAGTGGATCAGATTTGGTGAGGTGGCAGCCCAGATAATCGGGGAACCAAAATGCAAAGGGGCGGGGCGATGCAGTGCCCAGTAGAGACCACCTATTTTCCGGGGAAAGAGACAGACATCCCGATTGTCCGGCGCAAAGATCACACCCAGCCGCTCGAGCGTCACGAAGTCGTCGGTAACGGCAAGGGAAGTTGAAATCCCCAGGTCAGAAACAGACGAATAGTTGATATAGTGCCGGCCTTCGATCGTCGTGATCCTCCCATCCTCGCACCCAAATCGCTCGTTCCGGCATGCCGGGGCTAAAAACGGGGTGTCATCGACGCTGAAGTCGGTTCCGTTCACGCTGCGGGCAAGGCGCAGATGTGACATCGAAGTGAGGAAGGTCTTACGTGGGTCTTTGATAAGCTTTATTTCGCGCGGGTCGGAAAAATCATAGTTTGGATCGTCTCGCTCGAAACGCTTGAGGTTAATGGCCCATCCACCGGCGCCGGGTTCAAGCGTCGGTACCTTGACTTCGTCGGGGTCACAGCCGGCCGCGCTTTCGGCGACCCTGAGCAGCATCACCACCTCATCACGAAACCGGACCACTCCTGCGTTAAACGTGCCGTCAACCTTGAAGTCCGGGCGACTTGGTCTGACCATCTCAGGGGTAACGATGGGATTTGCAGGTGAACGCTTCAACATACATTGTTTTGCCTTATCAAACCCGTATCTTCGCTTTGCCATTTGATAACGCGCCAGTGACGGCCGCCGGCCCAAACAATTTGCCAAGTTTTACCAGCTTGCCGGATTTTTCAAACTCCGCGCGGTTGTTGATCGGCTTCACACTTTTGAGGGCCAGACTTTGCTGACACCATAAACCAATAAAACAGGCATCCTGAATAAGGTTTCATATAATTTCCTCTGAGTAATATTTGAAAAATATACCATTGTTTTATAAAGAATTCTATTCTGAGAAAATATATCAAATAATCATATTACTATTTTTGAGTTTATCGATCTGATTATTTTGTCTATTTACCTATAGATGATGAAGGTAGCCTGTTTTGCCATACAACCGGTCACAAATAGCCTTCTTAACAGGTTGAAGGGGCCCCTCCCCGAACGCAGACAGATCGGACTGGTCGATCATTCTGATTTTTTTCCAATGCGCCGTCATAGCGGCGATCAGTGGCTCGACAGGCGGTGGTTTGGCAGCCACGGCCTTCCCATGCTCGTACCGGAAGGTACCGTTGTGCCGCGTGCAGCGGCGGCGACCGAAGCCAGCGGCCTGCTACAGAAAGTCACCTTGATCGTTGGATGCCTTCAAGAAACACACGCCTCTCCGACGGCAGGCGAAGCTCGACGTCCTGGGGTTCACACGCGAAATTCCACAATCGCGCTCCGCGCCAGTCGCCCCGATGCGCCCGGCTGCATTAAGCTTGTTGCAGGGGACGTAAAACGGCGCGCGATGCAGTCATTAGTCATCTCGACCTCGACTAGCCGCTCGCTCCCGTCCGTGTCGAAGCTGAAAATGTCATAGCCGACACGATCGCCATCGCCATCGCGATGCAACGCCCACAGGATTCTCGCGGCCAGATTGCTCCAGCCTGCGGAGGGCCGGCCGGCGGGCATGTGGGCGAGGATACGCTCCTGACAGCTGCGACCCAGTGCACGATTGCGGGAATCCCACTTCGTACTTCGAGCAATGGCAGCCATCTGTTCGAGTTCGCCGGGCGGCGGCGCATTCCTGCGCGCCGGCGCACGGCGCTCGATTATGGCGGTGCTCGCCTGCGCGAATGCGGGCTTGCCTCAAATGGAGGTCAGAGGCTTATGAGCAACTGACATTCCTAACCAAAATATTGTTCTCGTTTTGCTATGCTGCTGTGCGTGCCGTCAAAAATTCTGGGTGTTGATTTCGTTGGATAATTTTGTCCTTCCTCGTAAATCAGCATTTCAAGATCAATCGCCAATTTTCGCTTCATTCGCTGATTTCCCAATGGCCTTCCGCCGTTGCGGCCGCCCAGATCATCACTCAAAATTAACATCATAAGCCGATTGTTTGCGCGTCCAGCGGACCGACGAATAACTTAAACATGTTCGTTCCCCACCCTGCGAAGAAGAAATACCGCGCATTTCAGGTGCGCGACAATTCCTTTCACGTTTGTGATCCGTTGCCTCGATTGCAGATGTAGTCACCGACGCCTCAGCTCGGCAAGCTGGGCTTCAAGCTGCGGCACCAGATCCCGGGCAGTGCGGGCCGCACCCATCAGAGTGGCCGATCCGGCGCCACTCCAGTCACCGTAGCCTGCAAGCCACAAAGCCGGTTCCTTGATCGACTGCTGCGCGTTCAGGTCGACACTTCCGCCGTCTTCGACGACGCCCAGACTGGCGAGATGCCCAAGCGCTGGCCGATATCCCGTACACCAGATAACCGCATCAGCTACGGTCTCCGAACCGTTCGACCAAATAACCCCGCTAGGCGTCATTCGCTTAAACGGGCGAACGGTGTGGAGCACTCCGCGAATTCGTGCTTCCCGAACGGGGGGCACCATCACGATATCTCCGATACCACCGACCGGCGTCTCACTGGGGCCTGCCTTGAGTCGGGCGGTCGCCCGTTCGAACAATATACGTCCGTCCACATCGTCGGGAAGAAATAAGGGGTCGTTCTGAGTAACCCATACGGTTGTCGCAACCTGCGAAACCTCTGCGAGAATCTGGGCACCGCTATTTCCGCCGCCAACTATCAGCAACGTCCGACCGGCAAATTCGTCCGGCCTGACATAGTGGGCAGAATGGATCTGAAGCCCGCGAAACATGTCGCGTCCGGCTATGTCGGGAATGAAGGGATGGGACCAGGTGCCCGTGGCGCTGACCACGATTTTGCCGCCGAAGCGACCACGGTCGGTGATCACTTCCAGGTGACCATCTGCGCGCTCGACGGCCTCGACCTGCACCGGGCGTTCGATCGGCAGACTGTACCGAGTTTCATAGCGCGCGAGATATTCGAGAACGCCGTCGCGGGTCGGATAGCCACTAGGGGACGGTATCGGCATGAGCCAGCCTGGAAGTGAACTGTAGCCGGCGGGAGAAAACAGGTGGAGCGAGTCCCAGCCATGACGCCAAGCGCCGCCTGGACCGGCCTCAGCATCCAGAATTTGGAAATCGACGCTGGCACGCCGGAGATAATAGCCGAGCGCGAGGCCCATCTGGCCGCCGCCGATAATGAGGACGTCCCGAAGATCTGCCATCAGGCCCGCCGCCAGCGTTGCAGATCGTCGGGTTTAGGCGGGCCGCCGACGTGGATTACCCTGCCGTTGATGACGATACCTGGCGTTGAGACGATACCGAAGTGGGCAACGGCCTCGTAATCCGTGTTCTTCTGGACGGTGACGCGGATCCCGAGCCTGCCCGCTTCGGCCTTGACCATCTCTTCGGTAGTCTTGCAGCGCACGCAGCCCGGGCCGAGAGTTTTCACGTCTTTCATCGTCTCATCGTCTCATCGTCTCATCATTTCAGCGTTTCACGAAAAAAGGAAATTGAACACGGATCCGACGGCGAGGATGCCCGACGCCACGACAGCGATGAAGATAGCGATGAGCTTTACGCTGAGCACTTTGCGCAGGATAATCATCTCAGGGAACGACAGGGCAATCACTGACATCATGAAGGCGAGGACGGTGCCCAGAGCTGCGCCCTCGCCCAGCAGTGCTTCGACCACCGGGATGACGCCCGCCGCGTTGGAGTACATCGGGATTGCGGCGATAGCGGATCCATTGGGCGTCGCGCCGGTCGGTCAGGAGACCGATGGTCTTCAACCGGGCCTTATGGCGCGACACATGAGACTGGGACACGCCGCGCCGGACCATCAGTTCGCATACGCAATGTTCGCCACCGTCCCAGATTATCCCGAGCGCCGATAAACGCGTCGGCTCGGACGGGCGGTCAGCAAATCAACGAGGGAGAGACGATAAGGCGTGCCATGCGCTTGTGCGTCCATCCGCATGACATCATTGACGCAAGTCAAACAAGTCGGGGCAGCTGAGCGCAAGGACATCTTTTGCTACCTTGCCAGAGCCCGGCTTCAGCTATCGCCAACCCTATACTTTGATACTTCTCGAATGATGGATTGACCTTCTTCATCGAACGCAGCTATTTCGACGAAATTAGAAGGGTCAGATCGATTAACGACGTCAATCACCAGGTCTGGGCAGTCGATGCCCTCGGTGCGCTCGCGCATGAAACGCGCCTATCGGTTTTCCGCATGCTAGTGCAGGCCGGGCCTGACGGGCTGATCGCAGGCGCGATCGCCGAGCAGGCCGCCGTGCCGCCCTCGACCATGTCGCATCATCTGGCGACGCTGGAGCGCGCGGGCCTCGTCCAGTCGCAGCGCGAAAGCCGCCTCATTCACTACCGCACCGATTATGCCGGGATGCGCAAGCTGCTCGCCTTTCTGATGCAGGATTGCTGCCAGGGCGCGCCCGAAATGTGCAGCGACCTGTTCGAAGGCCTCCAATGCAACCCTTCCGAAACCCGAGAAGCGGAGACATCCACGTGACCGACAAAATCTATAATGTCCTGTTCCTGCGTACCGGCAATTCGGCCCGCTCGATCCTGGCGAAGCCGTCATGAACAAACTCGGGGAAGGCCGCTTCCAAGCCTATGGCGCCGGCAGCCACCCCAGGGGCGCGGTGCATCCCATGGCGCTTTCAGTGCTGAGCGGCCACGGCTTCGATGCGGCGGGCATGCGTTCGAAGAGCTGGGATGAGTTCGCGCTACCTGATTCGCCGGTGTTCGATTTCATCTTCACGGTTTGCGGCGATGCCGCAGGGGGAACCTGCCCGGTCTGGATGGGTCGTCCCATGACCGCGCATTGGGGGATTGAAGATCCCGCAGCGGTCGAAGGCGAAGGCCAGCGGGCCGCCTTTCTACAAGCGCTGCCATGTCTCAACCGCCGTATCGAACTGTTCCTGCCCCTTCCTCATGCGAGCATCGACGCGATGGCAATGAAGCGCAAACTCAAGGAAATCGGCCAGGGCGCAGGTACCAGCGCCAAGGCGGGACAAGCCGAATGACCGTTCGGACCGACGCTGGCGACATCATTATATATCACAATCCCGCGTGCGGCACGTCGCGCACCGCTCTGGCCATGATCCGCAACGCCGGGATCGAGCCGCATGTGATCGAATATCTCAAGATGCCGCCGTCGCGCGCTTTGCTGGAAAGCCTGATCGCCCGTGCCGGCATGGCTCCCCGCGATCTGCTGCGCGAAAATGGCACCCCTTTTGCCGAACTTGGTCTCGACAATCCTGCGCTTACCGACGCGCAGCTGATCGACGCGATGATGGACCATCCGATCCTGTTAAACAGGCCGCTGGTCGTCTCCCCGCTCGGCGTGAAGCTCTGCCGTCCGTCCGAAGCCGTGCTCGATCTGCTGCCGGCCGCACAACAAGGCGCGTTCGCGAAGGAAGATGGCGAGCAGGTCGCTGACGCCGCCGGCAACCGCGTCAGCGGCTGAACGAGGAATCCTGATATGAGTGCCCCTTCCGTCCGGCGCGAGCGCCTGTCCTTCCTCGATCGCTTCCTGACGCTGTGGATCTTTCTCGCCATGGCGCTCGGCGTCGGGCTGGGCGTGACGTTCGAAGGCCTGCCCAAGGCGCTCGACAGCATGTCGGTCGGATCGACCAATATTCCGATCGCGATCGGCCTTATCCTGATGATGTATCCGCCGCTTGCCCGCGTCCGCTACGAAGAGCTGCCGCGGGTGTTCGAGGACAAACGCGTGCTGGCGATTTCGCTGATCCAGAACTGGATCATCGGTCCGGTGCTGATGTTCGCGCTGGCCGTCCTCTTCCTCAGTGATAAGCCGGAATATATGACCGGCCTCATCCTGATCGGCCTGGCGCGCTGCATCGCGATGGTGATCGTATGGAACCAGCTTGCCAAGGGGGACAACCAATATGTCGCGGCGCTCGTCGCGTTAAACTCGCTGTTCCAGATCCTGTTCTTCAGCATCTATGCCTGGTTCTTCCTCGCCTTCCTTCCACCGCGGCTGGGGCTACAAGGCAGCGTCATCGACGTGAGCTTCTGGACGATCGCGCAGGCCGTGCTGATCTACCTTGGCGTCCCGTTCCTCGCCGGATACCTGACCCGCAAGTGGCTCGCCAAGGCCAAGGGCAACGACTGGTACGAGCAGCGATTCCTGCCCAGGATCGGGCCGATCACGCTGGTGGCGCTGCTCTTCACCATCGTCGCCATGTTCAGTCTCAAGGGCAATGAGATCGTCACGCTGCCCGGAGACACGATCCGGATCGCCATTCCGTTGACGATCTATTTCATCGTCCAGTTCTCGATCAGCTTCTTGATGGGCAAGCTCATCGCCAGCGATTATCCGCGCACCACTGCCGTTGCCTTCACCGCCGCCGGCAATAATTTCGAGCTGGCCATTGCCGTCGCGATTGCCGCATTCGGCCTTGCCTCGCCGGTGGCCTTTGCTGCGGTCATCGGGCCGCTAGTCGAGGTGCCGGTGCTGATCCTGCTGGTCAACGTCGCCTTCTGGTTCGGGCGCCGCTGGTTCCCCGACACCGTTCCAGCGCGCGGCCAATGAGCGGCGACGGCATGATCTTCGAGCGCGTGCGTCCACTGCCGGCCCCAGACATCCTTCCGGCGCTGAAGGCCGAATTCGCGCACCGCCGGCCCGCGCTACGTCTGGGTTCGCTTAATCCGCCCCCGCGCATTTTGCTGCTCTATGGGAGTCTGCGCGAGCGGTCCTTCTCCCGGCTCGCCGTTGAGGAATCGGCGCGGCTGCTCCAGTATTTCGGGTGCGAGACGCGCATCTTCGATCCCTCGGACCTGCCGCTGCCCGATCAGGTCGCGGGCGACAATCACCCGGCGGTGGCCGAACTGCGCGCGCATTCGCTGTGGTCGGAAGGCCAGGTCTGGTGCAGCCCTGAGCGGCACGGGCAGATCACGGGGATCATGAAGACCCAGATCGATCATCTGCCGCTCGCCTACAGGGGGATGCGGCCGACGCAGGGGCGCACGTTGGCCGTGATGCAGGTTAGCGCGGGTTCGCAGTCGTTCAATAGCGTCAACACGCTGCGCCTCCTAGGCCGGTGGATGCGGATGTTCACGATCCCCAATCAGTCGAGTGTCGCCAAGGCTTTCGCCGAATTTGACGATGATGGGCGCATGAAAGCGTCCGGCTATTACGACCGCATCGTCGATGTGATGGAGGAGCTGGTGCGCTTCACCGTCCTGTTACGGCCCCATGCGGAACAGCTCGCTGACCGCTATTCCGAGCGCCGCGAAGCCGGCGTCCCGGTGGACACGACAAACGACCCTTCAGCGATCGCGATTACGCCATAAAACGTGCGAGGATGAGGCCTTGGCTCGGCGACTGCGCGACATTCTGCCAAGAAGCCCGCAGCGAAACGAGCGTTGACCTCTCGCGCGTCGCAGTCAGCGCGGCACGACGCCTATTTCCACGCGGCGTTCGACGCGACGAGCATTTTGGGTCCTGCGGACTAGTAGTAAAACGCAGTTAACCTCGTCGGTGCCCAGGCACTACATAGCAGACCAACTCTTCCACAGCATATAGAGTGCTACGCCAAAAATTAGTACGGCAAAGATACTGTTGAGCAACCCTTTGTAGTTGGACATCCGCTTAGATGCGGCTGCTCCCGCGACACCGCCGATTATACCACCGCCAATAAAAGTCGCGGCAAGACCCCAATCGACCAGACCGGAAAAGGCGTAGTTGAGCGCGGTCGTCAGGCCAAAGGCGGTGACGGCGACAAGCGAAGAGCCGACGGCATTGATCATGGGCATGCCGGTAGAGGCCATGAGGCCGGGTACGATCAGGAAGCCGCCGCCAATGCCGAAGAAGCCCGAGAACAGCCCCGTCGCGCTGCCATAGGCAATGACCTTGGGGGCATTTTCGCGCCCGCACTGGACATCGGGATTTCCCAAATTGCCGCGATTGCGCAGCATCAGCGCGCCGACCACCAGCATGAGCAACGCGAACAGCAAGAGCAGGTGCTGTCCGTCGAACGCCTTGCCAAGTGTCGAACCGCCATAGGCACCAACCACACCGGCAAGCGCATACATGCTCGCGCAGCGCCATTTGACTGTGCCTTGGCGAGCATGGGGAATGAGGTTGGCGCCAGCGTTGGCCGCGACGGCGAGCGCGCTTGTGCCAATCGCAACGTGCGGCGAGGCCACGCCTACGAGATAGACCATCAGGGGCACGGCCAAAATCGACCCACCGCCCCCGACCAGACCCAGCGTGAACCCGACGAGCGAGCCCGAAGCGGCACCCAGCACATATTGGATGGGTTCGAGCATGGCTGCGTTAAAGGCTGTTCAAGGGAAGCTTGAGATAGCGGGTGCCGTTTTCCTCGGGCTCGGGGAGGTTTCCGCCGCGCATGTTAACCTGGACCGAGGGCAGGATCAGGCGCGGCATTCCGAGTGTCGCGTCGCGTGCTTCGCGCATCGCCACAAACGCCTCTTCCGTGACGCCGGGATGGACATGGACATTGTTTTGTCGCTCCTCCGCCACCGTCGTCTCCCAGACGAAATGCTCACGGCCCGGCGCTTTGTAATCATGGCAGAGGAACAGCCGGGTTCGGTCCGGAAGATCGAGCAGACGGTGGATCGACCGGAACAATGTCCCGGCGTTCCCACCCGGGAAGTCCGCGCGAGCGGTGCCATAATCGGGCATGAACAGCGTATCGCCCACAAAGGCGACGTCGCCGATGACATAGGCCATATCGGCAGGCGTGTGGCCGGGGACATGGAGTGCGATTCCTTCGAGCGACCCAAGCCGGAAGCGCTCGCCATCCGCCAGCAGCCGATCGAATTGCGAGCCATCCCGCGCGAAGTTCAGACCCTCGTTGAAGATCGCGCCGAAAGTCGATTGGACCGTCAGAATATCGCGTCCAATCGCGAGTGTGCCGCCTAGCCGCTCGCGCAGATAGGGCGCCGCCGAGAGATGATCGGCGTGGGCATGGGTTTCGAACAGCCATTCGATTTCGAGACCTTCGGCCTCAACATAGGCAATTACTTGATCGGCGGAGGCATGCGAGGTTCGCCCCGACGCAGGATCGAAGTCGAGCACGCTGTCGATTATGGCCGCCTTATGAGTTGCCAGGTCGCTCACGACGTGGGTCGCGGTAAAGGTCACCTCGTCGAAAACGCTGTGCACAATAACGCCGCCGGGCGCCGCACCCTCCACAAGGCGCGCAGCTTGGCCAAGGGGCAAGTCGTGTTCCACTGGCGACAACCTAAGCGCTCATCGACGCAGCGCCGGCATGGGCCGCAAACTGGTCGAAGGCCTCGACCGCTTGGGCCGCGTACACGAGGCTCGGTCCGGCGCCCATGTAGAGCGCCATGCTCATCACCTCCATGATCTCCTCGCGGGAAGCACCCTGCTTGACTGCGGCCTGGCTGTGAAAGGCGACACAGCCGTCGCAACGGATCGCGACAGAGATGGCGAGCGCGATCAGTTCCTTGGTCTTGGTGTCGAGCACACCGGCCTCAGTCGCAGCCCTGGCCATCGCTGAGAAGGTCTTGGTCACCTCCGGGCTGCCAAGGCGGACCTCCTTGATCGCGCCCGTGAGTTGTGCGGCCATCTCCGGCCAATCCTTATTCATAGCGGCAATCCTTTGGTTCAGTAGCGACCCAGCAGGCTGAGCAGTCGGTAAGCGGCGACGATGCGGTCAGTGCCCGCCCGTGCCACGCCCGCTTCTGCGGCAATGGACTCGCGTTCGGCGTCGAGCAGGTCAAGCTGCGGCTTCATGCCGACCCGCACTTCCTGGCGCACACTGTAGAGGGCCTGTGCCGCAGCGCTCGCTTGGTCGCTCGCCGCCTGTTCGACCAGCTGCGCCGTGCGCACATCCTGAAAGGCGGAGATAACCTGCTCTTCTACTTGGCTACGCATCGCCCGCAGCCGTGCGTCGGCGGCGCGAACGCCGCTGTCCGTCTCTGCGACCTTGCCTGAGACCCGGCCACCGCTGAACAATTCCCAGCGGGCACGGATGCCCACCGTCGCACTGTCGGCGCGGTAGTCCGGAAAGAACTGATCGCGGACCATGGCGCCTTCGGCGAAGGCGCCGACCGTGGGCAGGCGTTCAGCCCGCGCACCGCGCGCCGCCGCCTGTGCAGCGTGCAAGACCGCCTCAGATTGCGCCAGCGCGGGGTTGTTGCGGGTTGCCGTATCCATCGCTTCGTCGAGCGTGGTGGGAAGCGCGGGATTGACTGGGAGGGGCTGAAGGCCAACCGGTTCGAGGCCTGTCAGATTGCGGAAATGCGCATGCGCCGAGACCTGCATGCCCTGCGATCGGGCAACCCCGGCGCGAGCTTCGGCCAGGCGCGCGCCTGCTTGAGAGACATCGGTGCTGGGGCTCTCGCCCGCGCGGAATTTGAGCCGCGCCTGGCGCTCGATCTCGGTCGTTTGGCTTACAAGGCGGCCGTAAAGATCGACCAGGCGCGCGGCGGTCAGGACGTCACCATAGGCCTGGGTCACCGCCATCGCGAGCTGGCTGCGCGTACCGCTCTGCCCCGCCTCGGCGCCGGCAATGCCGGCGCGGGCCTGATCAATCCCGGCGCTGACCCTGCCCCCGGTGAAAAGCGACTGTTCGACCGTCATCTGGGCGGCGCGGGGAGTCACATTCGCCGCGCCAAGTCCGAAGAAGCCGCGCGGATCGAGACGCCCATAGCCAATCGTGCCGCTGAGCGTCGCGGTCGGCAGTTGGCCGGCTTTCGCCTGCTTGAGCCGCGCCTTGGCGGCATCCGCATCCGCGTCAGCTGCCGCAATCTCGGGCGCATGCGCGATTGCTGCGGTAAGCGACGCTTCAAGCGTCGTCGCATGCGCCGCGGTGCTCAGCGCCAGCGGGCCAGCAAGCCACAGCATCAGGCGCGCGATGCGGCTCTTGACTGTCATTTGAAGGCGTTGCCGGGACGGACACCCATCGCCTTGAAGACCATCGCTGCCGGACAAAAGCCGGTAAAGCCAGCTTGGATCTGGTTGAGCCCTGCAAAGACGGTGAGACCGATCCACCAGGGATGGACGGTGAATGACAGGACGATTCCCAAGAGGACAACGGAGCCTGCAAAGATCATGACGGCGCGATCGAGAGTCATTTTATTTTTCCTTTCGATATCGAGCGAGGCGGTCACATCCGCAGCTTCTTGATGCCCATGACGTGGAGCGCGAGCTTCTCGTAGAAGGGCTCGCTCTCGCCCTTGCGTACCTTGCGCAGGAAATATTTCTCGAAACCGATCTTCGCGAGATGGACCCATTTACCGCTTGCCGCCCAGTTGACGTTGCGCGGCGGGATCTGCGGCTGCGCAACGAAGGCGACACCGCCGTCACCGAAATCAGCCAAGCAGACCGCATTCCAGGTGGCTTCGGCGGTGGGTTCCTTGCCGTCGAGGATCGCGACAAGATTGGCGGCGACCGCAGTCACCATGCTTTCGATCATGAAGCCGGTCTTGGGCACTCCCACCGGCACGGGCGTCGGCCCGGTCGGCGGGATCGCGACGCACACGCCGAGCGCGAAGATCTCCGGGAAGGCCGGGTTGCGCTGGTGCTTGTCGATCAGGATGAAGCCGCGCGGATTGGTGAGGCCCGGAATGTCACGGACGGCGGCAACCCCCCGGAAAGCCGGGAGCATCATCGAGAAGGCGAACGGCAGATCGTGCGTCCTGGCGACCGCGCCGCCCTCGGCAATCTCCTCGACATGCATCATACCCGCCTCGACCCTAGCGACGCGCGCGTTCGTGACCCATTTGATGTGGCGCTCGCGCAGCTCGCTTTCGAGCAGGCTCTTGGTGTCCCCGACCCCATCGAGACCCAGATGACCAATATAGGGTTCCGCGGTGACGAAGGTCATCGGCACCCTGTCTCGGATCTTGCGGCGGCGAAGTTCGGTGTCGAGGATCAGCGCAAACTCATAGGCCGGGCCGTAGCAGGAGGCACCCTGCACTGCGCCCACAACAATCGGGCCAGGATCTTCAACAAAGCGATCGAAGGCGTCGGCCGCGGCAGAAGCGTGCGAAGTCTGGCACACCGAGACGGTATGTCCGCCATGCGGCCCCAATCCCTCAATTTCGTCAAATGCAAGTTCCGGCCCGGTAGCAATTACAAGATAATCGTAATTGACATCGGTGCCGTCGTTCAGTTCAAGACGCTTCTCGGTAGCGTGCAGTCGCCTCGCGCCCACCGCCGTAAAGCCGATCTTTTTCTTGGCAAAGATCGGCGGCAAATGCACCTGGATCGCTTCCGGCTCGCGCCAACGGACGGCCACCCACGGGTTGGAAGGTATGAACGAATAGGTTTCCGTATCAGACACCATCATCACATCGGCGCGGCCTTTTGCGGCAGCCTGGATCTCGTAGGCGGCGATGGTGCCGCCCAGGCCGGCGCCCAGCACCACGATCTTCGGTTTGTTCATGATACCGATTCCTCTCGCCTCAATATCTCGCTTGACTGAATATGATGATTACACGATATACGCAATACTTTAATTTTGATTCAATCAGGAGGCCTCGCATGTTCGGCTTCGGCAAGACCAAGGCGCACCGCGACATCGATGCGCAAACCCTCAAGGCGATGCTGGCCAATGGTGCGGCGGTCCTCGTCGATGTGCGCGAACCCGACGAGTTTGCCGCCGAGCATATCAAGGGCGCAGTAAACGCTCCGCTCTCGACCTTCGCACCGCGTAATGTTCCGGATGCCGCGGGCAAGACGATCGTGCTCCAATGCGCCGGCGGCAAGCGCTCGGGCCTCGCGCTCGACTACTGCGCCAGCGCGCAGTCGAGCATCGACACGCATCTCGCTGGCGGCATCGGCGCCTGGAAGGCCGCCGGCCTGCCAGTCGAACGCGCATAAGGCCATGCAACAGGGGAGCCGTCGGCAGTGACAAAATGGGCGTGGATGGTCGCCGGAGCGGCGCTGACGCTGACCGGCTGCGGCGGCAGCGCGCCGAGCGAAGAAAAGCCTGCGGCCTTGCCCGCCGGCGAACGGCTGATCGTGGCACTTGCCCAGACCTCGGACATGAAGGCGGTCGGCGCCGAAATCACCACGCGTGATCAGGCACAGGCGCTGGCTCGCATCCCGGGCACGTTGGTCAGTCTTTCTGTTCGCGCTGGCGCCATGGTGACCAAGGGCCAGCGCATCGGGTCGATCGTCGATTCACGCCTTGGCTATGAGACCAGTGCAGCGGGCGCGCAGGTCGCCGCCGCGGAAGCGGAAGCCGCGCGTGCGCGCGGCGACCTTGCCCGTGTCCAGGACCTCTACAATAACAATGTCTATGCCAAGGCCCGCCTTGACCAGTCGGTCGCGATGGCGCGCGCCGCCGATGCGCAGGTCGCGGCCGCCCGCGCCCAGCAGAATGCGAAAGCAAGCGTTGCCGGTCAGGGCGCGGTCCTCGCACCCACCTCGGGCCGCGTCCTGCGTGCCGATATTCCCGCTGGCTCGGTCGTCGCGCCGGGTATGTCGATCGCGACCGTTACGGCGGGTCCGCCGGTTCTCCGGCTCGATCTTCCCGAATCGCTGGCAGACGCCGTTCATGTCGGCGCGCAGGTTACAGTGGCCCAAGGAGATTTGCCCGACGGGACGCGCCAGGGGCAGGTTAGCCAAGTCTATCCTGCGATCGCCGGCGGCCGGGTGCAGGTCGATGCGACAGTGCCCGGTCTCACCACCCAGCTGGTCGGACGCCGCGTCGGCGTGATGATCGAGGTCGGCCAGCGCCGGGCCATAGTCGTTCCCCGCCGCTTCATTTCGACCCGCTACGGCATTGATTATGTCGATATCGTCACCGCCGACCGACGCATCAGCGCGGTCGCAGTCCAAACCGCACCGACGGGTGATCCGAGCCGCCTCGAAATCCTCGGTGGCGTAAGTGCTGGCGACATCCTCTTCGCTCCCGGGCGCGGCAAGTGAATCTAGGGCTATCGGGGCGCCTCACCCGCGCGACCATCGCTTCGCCGCTAACCCCGCTATTCCTGCTGGCGGCAATCGCCATTGGTCTGCTCGCTCTGTTTACGATTCCGCGCGAGGAGGAACCGCAGATCAGCGTCCCGATGGTCGACATCCAGGTGATGGCACCAGGCCTGTCGGCGCCCGATGCTGTCCAACTGGTCGGCATCCCACTCGAGACGATCGTGAAAAGCGTCGATGGTGTCGAGCATGTCTACACTCAGGCCGAAGACAATGGCGTGATGGTGACCGCGCGCTTCCTGGTGGGATCGAACCCCGAGGATGCCGCGACCCGGATCGACGAGAAGCTGCGCGCCAACTGGGATCAAATTCCGGTCGGTATCCCGGATCCCAAAGTCACGGTGCGCGGGATCAACGATGTCCCGGCCATCGTTCTGACGCTTTCGTCCAAACCTGGCGCAGTCGGGCGATATGACGACCAGATGCTCTATGCGCTCGCCACCCGATTGCGGACCGAGATCGCGAAGGTCGACAATGTCGGGCTCACCTTCCTGACCGGCGGGCGCCCCGAAGAGATCCGTATCGCGCCCGATCCCGGTAAACTCAGCCAATATGGCGTAGCTATGGGCAGTGTCATCGATGCGGCCGCGCAGGCCAATCGCAGCTTCCCCGCCGGGAGCATTCGTGAAGGCGGGAAAGCCATCGAAGTCACCGCCGGCCAGACGCTCTCTTCGGCGCAGGATGTCGGCACCCTGACCGTGCGCTCGGTCAGCGGGGCTCCGGTCTATCTGCGCGATGTCGCCGCGGTAACCCAGGGACCACGCGAAGACCAGGCCCGCGCCTGGCGCTGGGCACGCAATGCCGGTCGCTGGTCGAGCGCCCCTGCGGTCAGCATCGCGATCGCCAAGCGGTCGGGCGCGAACGCGGTGGTCGTCTCCCAGGCCGTGCTCACACGCCTCGAAAGCCTTAAGGGCAACCTCATTCCTGACGGCATCGATGTTGCGGTCACGCGTAACTATGGCGCGAGCGCGAACGAGAAAGCAAATGAACTTCTCTACCACCTGGCGCTCGCGACGATCTCGATCGTCATCCTGATCGGCTTTGCGATCGGCTGGCGCGAGGCCGGCGTCACCGCCGTGGTGATCCCGACGACGATCCTGCTGACGATGTTTGCCTCGAACCTGATGGGCTACACGATCAACCGGGTCAGCCTGTTCGCTTTGATCTTCTCGATCGGCATCCTTGTCGACGACGCGATCGTGATGATCGAGAATATCGCCCGTCATTGGGCGATGCCCGATGATCGAACCCGGACACAGGCCGCGATCGAAGCGGTCGCCGAAGTGGGCAACCCTACCGTCGTCGCCACGCTGACCGTGGTGGCAGCGCTGCTGCCGATGCTGTTCGTCTCCGGCCTGATGGGGCCGTATATGGCACCGATTCCAGTCAATGCGTCGGCGGCGATGATCTTTTCCTTCTTCGTCGCGGTGGTGATCGCGCCGTGGCTGATGATCCGCTTCGCGCGCAAGACGCTGGTGGCTGATGGCGCACATGCGCACGGTCATGACGAGAGTGGCGGCAAGCTTGGTCGCCTTTATGCGCGGGTCGCGCACCGGGTCATCGACGACCGGAAGTCGGCGCGCAATTTCCTGATCGCGGTCGGCATCGCCACGCTCATCGCCTGCTCGATGTTCTATTTCAAGGCAGTGACGGTCAAGCTGCTGCCGTTCGACAACAAGTCCGAGGTGCAGGTCGTGGTCGACATGCCTGAGGGCACCAGCCTCGAAGGCACGGGCCGCGTCCTCGAAGACGTCACCCGGCTAACCCGCGACTTGCCCGAAGCAACCGCGATGGAAGCCTATCTGGGCACCTCCGCACCGTTCAATTTCAATGGGCTCGTCCGCCACTATTTCCTGCGCAGCCGCCCGGAAATGGGCGATGTCATGGTGACTCTGCTCCCCAAGGGCGACCGCAACCGCTCGAGCCACCAGATCGCGCTCGACTTGCGCGAGAAGCTCAGGGCAATGAAACTTCCCAAGGGTGCCTCGATCAAGGTGGTCGAGACCCCGCCGGGTCCTCCGGTTCTCGCAACCTTGCTGGCCGAAGTCTACGGCCCCGATGCCCAGAGCCGCCGCGCCACCGCAACGGAGCTAGAGAAGATCTTCAAGTCGATCCCCTTTATCGTCGATGTCGACAACAGCTTCGGTCAGCCTCGCCCCAAGCTGCGCCTGATCCCGCAGCGCGACCGGCTCGACTATTACGGCCTCTCGAGCCGCGACATCAACGACTCGATCGGCGCCCTGCTGGGCAGCAAGACGGTCGGCTATGCCCCGCGCGGCGATGAACGCATGCCGCTCCCGATCACCGTCGCGCTCCCGGAATCCGCGCGAAGCTGGACGCAGACACTGGCCAGCACGCCGGTGGCGGTCTCGCAAGGCGCCACCGGTACGAAACTGGTGGAGCTCGGTGCCATCGTCGATGTGAAGCAGGAACAGAGCAGCCCGGCCATCTTCCGGCGCGACGGGCATTATGCCGATATGGTGACGGCCGAGCTCGCCGGCGATTACGAGGCGCCGATTTACGGCATGCTGGCGGTCGACCGCGCGATCGACAGCTATGACTGGGGCGCCAAAGGCCTGCGGAAGCCTGTGATCCGCCTGGCCGGCCAGCCCACCGACGAAGGGACCACCAGCCTGCTCTGGGACGGCGAATGGGAGATCACCTGGGTCACCTTCCGCGACATGGGTGCCGCGTTCATGGTCGCGCTCCTCGCAATCTACATCCTTGTCGTCGCCCAGTTCAGCAGCTTCAGGTTGCCGCTCGTGATTCTAACGCCTGTGCCGCTGACGTTGGTCGGCATCGTCATCGGCCATATTCTATTCCGCGCGCCGTTCACCGCAACCTCGATGATCGGCTTTATCGCGCTGGCCGGTATCATCGTGCGCAACTCTATCCTGCTGGTCGATTTCATCCGGCACACGTCCACGCCCGACAAGCCACTGCGCGACGTGCTGATCGAGGCGGGAACGATCCGGTTCAAGCCGATCGTGCTCACCGCCGCCGCCGCGATGATCGGCGCTACCGTGATCCTCACCGACCCGATTTTTCAAGGTCTCGCCATTTCGCTCCTCTTCGGTCTCGCGTCCTCGACCTTGCTCACTGTGCTGGTTATCCCGGCCATCTATGTGGTGCTGCGTGACGATGGGAGACCGGCAAGCAAATGAAGATGACGGACGAGGCGGTCGAAATGCTGTGCGAGCGCGCGACCGAGGTTGCCGCGTTCCTAAAGGTGGTCGCGAATGAACAGCGCCTGTTGCTGCTTTGTCGTCTGCGCGACGGTGAGGCCTCGGTCGGCGAACTCGTGGGATTGTGCCATCTGTCGCAATCAAGCGTTTCACAGCATCTCGCGCGCATGCGCGACGGCGGCCTGGTGCAGACCCGTCGCGAAAATACCACGATCTTCTACCGGATCGCCAATGCCAAGGTGGAGGGGCTGATGACCTTCCTGTGCGATCAGTTTGGCCAACATGCTGCTCGATCTTGAGGTTCAGCTTCTAGGATCGGGCCAGCTCGAAACGGCTGACCAGGAAGACCAGCAGCACGGCGAAGCCCCCCGCTCCCCGGAGACTTGCCGTTCGCGACCAAGTATAGCCAATGGCTCCGGCGATCCCGCCCGCTACGAGGGACAGCCATAAGAAAAGATATGGCTCCACGCAGTGCGATCACCGCCGCGCAACGTATCGGCGACGCGGTGGCCGATCTTGACCAAAGTTCCGGTCATGTACGTCGCAACAATGCCTAAATCGCCATCGCGATGGAACACCGGTTGGACGCGCCCATCGCCAGGCATAGCGTGCCAACCACGCCGTAGGTCCAGCTCAACATCTGCAATACCGCTGCTGCGACAAGAAGCAGGGCGACGCCGGCGGTGGCGATGGCGGGGCGGCGGAGCGGCGGGGCGGCGGAGCGGCGGAGCGGCGGGGCGCCGACGCGCGTCCACTGACCAGAACGTTGAGAATGACACCCGGCACGAACAGGGCAATCAGGGTGGCCGCCGCGAGGCCGGCGATGCTTGGTTGCGCAATCCCCAGCGCAAGCCGTGTCGAGTTGCCGCTCATGAACGAGACGAATATGCCGCCCGATGCCAGAAAGCCGATCACATCGGTGAACCCGGCCAAGGCAGAAAAGCCGAAGGCCAGAGCGCGCGCACATTTCGATCATAGCGATTCATGGAATACGCTGTCGCAGCGGTTCAGACGCCAGAGTCAAAAAATGGGTCTCTCAAAGCGTCAAATCTTCGTGCGCGTCTGAGTGGAACTCATGCCACAAGCCGTTGAGGATGCCGAAGCCGACTGCCAGACCGACGCCGAGTACCCAGGTAAAATACCACATCGAGGTGATCCTCTTTTAGTAGAAGTCGGGATTGCCGCGCACGTCGCGCAAGGTAACCCGACCGAACAGCACCTTGTAGACCCAAGCAGTATACAGCAGCACGATCGGTAGGAAGACCAGCGTCACCAGCAGCATGATGAACAAGGTCAAATGGCTCGAGGATGCGTTCCAAACCGTGAGGCTGGACCCAGGATCGATCGAGCTGGGCAGGATGAACGGGAACATCGACAGCCCAACGGTCGAGATGATCCCGATGGCGGCAATCGACGAACCGCCAAAGGCCAGCACCTCGCGCTCCGACCGGATGCCGATCAAAGCCATGACCGGGCCGAGAAAGCCCAGCATGGGCGCCAACAACATCCAGGGGTTTGCGCTGTAATTGCCAAGCCATGCACCTGGTGCCGCCACGAGCGTGGAGAGATGCGGATTGGATGGCCCCATCGGGTCGACCGCGCCTTCGGTACGGAAACCCATGTTCATGGTTGCGACCATCACACCGCCAGCGGCGAACAGAAGGATCGTCAGCACCGCCGCGATCTGCCCGAAGCGCCTGGCGCGGTCGTGGACCGCGCCGCGTTCGATCTTGATCGCAAGCCAGGCTGAGCCGTGCAGAACCAGCATTGCGACAGAGAGCAGGCCCGCCAGCAGCGAGAAGGGATGAAAGAGGCCGAGCAAGGTGCCGTCGTAGAAAGACCGCAAGTCGCTATCAAGCCGGAAGGGAATGCCGGTGAGCACATTGCCGACCGCTACGCCGAACACCAGCGCGGGGACGAAACCGCCAACGAACAAGGCCCAGTCCCAACGGCTGCGCCATGCCGGATCGGGCTTCTTCGAGCGATATTTGAAACCAACCGGCCGCAGGATGAGCGCCGCCAACACGAGGAACATCGCGAGGTAGAAGCCCGAAAAGCTGACCGCATAGACGAACGGCCATGCCGCGAAGATCGCGCCGCCACCAAGGATGAACCAGACCTGGTTGCCCTCCCAGGTTGCGCCCACCGAATTGATCACCATCCGGCGTTCCTCGTCCGTCTTCGCGACGAAGGGCAGCAGTGACGCGACGCCGAGATCGAACCCGTCGGTGAGAGCAAAGCCGATGAGCAGGACGCCCATTAGCGCCCACCAGATCACGCGCAGGGTTTCATAGTCGATGGGAGGGGCCATGGTCGGTCTCCTTATTCAGCGGGCAGCGGGGCATAGCCCTGGTGAAGCGCCTGATCGGACGCCAGCGCGTCATGATCCTCGATGGGGCCATGCCGGATCGCTGCCAGCATCAGCCGGACTTCAATCACCGCAAGCGTCCCGTAGAGGAGCGTGAACCCGATGATCGTCGTCCAAAGCTGTGAAACCGTGAGGCTTGAAGCGCCGAGGAACGTCGGCAACACGCCTTCGATCGCCCAGGGCTGACGCCCGATTTCGGCGAGCAACCAGCCAAACTCGATCGCAATCCATGGCAGCGGAATGATCCAGACTGCGGACCACATGAACAGGCGGGAGAACCCACTGCCCGAGCCAAAGCGCCGGATCGAGGCAATGTAGAACGCCGCTCCGAAAAAGGCGATGAAGAAGAAGCCGAGGCCCGCCATCGCGCGGAACAGCCAGAACATCACCGGCACATTGGGAACCGTGGTCCAGGCCGCTTTCTCGATGTCGGCAGGCGTCGCCGAGCGCGGATCGGGCATGAAGCGCTTGAGCAGCATGGCGTAGCCGAGGTCGAGCTTGTGCTGTTCGAACTGCGCGCGGGCGGCGAGGTCGTTTCGGTTGACCTTCAGCTTCTCGACCGCATCATAGGCCTGGATCCCGCTCTCGATGCGGGGCTCGGCCTTGACTACTAGTTCGTTGATGCCTGCAACTTCCCCGCTCAGGCTGCGCGTGGAGATCAGTCCGAGCACATAGGGGATCTTAACCTCATAACGCGTCTCGCGCCCTTCCATGCTCGGAATGCCGAAGATCGCGATCCCCGCCGGAGCCGGTTCGGTGTGCCACATGGCCTCCAGCGAGGCGAGTTTCATTTTCTGGTTGTCTGTAAGTGCGTAGCCCGACTCGTCGCCCAGCACGACGACCGATAGCGAGGAAGCGAGCCCAAAGGCGGCCGCGACGGTGAAGGACCGCTTGGCCACCGCGAGCCATTTGCCTTTAAGAATATACCAGGACGAGATGCCGAGCACGAACACCGAAGCGCAGACATAACCCGCACTGACCGTGTGGACGAACTTCGCCTGCGCGACGGGATTGAACAGCACCGCCATGAAGTCGGTCACTTCCATCCGCATCGTCTCGGGATTGAAGTGAGATCCCGTCGGGTGCTGCATCCAGCCGTTGGCAATGAGGATCCACAGTGCCGATAGGTTTGATCCCAGCGCGACCATGAGTGTCGTGAACAGATGCTGGCGTTTGCTGAGCTTGTCCCAGCCAAAGAACATCAGGCCGACGAAAGTGGCCTCGAGGAAAAATGCCATAAGGCCCTCGATCGCGAGCGGCGCGCCGAAGATGTCACCGACATAATGTGAGAAGTAAGACCAGTTGGTCCCGAACTCGAATTCCATCGTGATGCCGGTCGCGACGCCCAGCACGAAATTGATCGCAAACAGCTTGGCCCAGAAGCGCGTGACCGTCCGCCAGATTGGCCGGTCGGTCATCACATAGATGCTCTCCATGATGACGAGCATGAAAGACAGGCCGAGCGTCAGCGGCACGAACAGGAAGTGATAGAGCGCAGTCAACGCGAACTGCAGTCGCGAAAGCTCGATGACGGCCATATCCACCATGGGTGGGCACTCCTGCTGAGTCGGTCATGCCGGACGCGTCGGTTCGCGCCTGCGTGATAATGATTAGCCACTAGGCGTAAATGTGTATATGAGCAAGCGAGTTTCGATACGGACCCGATGACTTCCAATCGCGCGTTTCTGTTCTGGCTGCTCGACGGCGTGCTGGCGATTGCCGTTGCGGCAGCCCTTGCGCTTGTAGTTTCGCGCCTTGTCGACAATCCGTTCCGTATTCAGGCGCTCCCGCTGCTTTTGCTTGTGATCGCAGGCCTGTGCCGGGCCGCTACGCAGGTTTTTGCGACATCCGCTGGCGGGCGAGACGCAGCACGCGAAAAGCAATCCTGGCGCGTGCGCGCCTATCGCGCCGTCCTGCGCGCGCCGGCGGGATCTCGCGCGATGCTTGGCGAGCGAACCGCCGACGCGACCGACCGGATCGAGGATCTCGACGGTTATCATGTTCGCTTCCGACCCCTGCGGCTTGCCGCGGTGGTAACGCCCCTGATGGTGGCGGCGGCGGCCGCATTGGCGAGTTGGGTCGCGGCCACGATCTTGCTGATCACGCTCGTTCCCTTTGCGGTCGGCATGGCGCTGGCTGGCAGCGCTGCCGCACGCGCCGCTGCGCGTCAGCTCGACGCTTTGAGCAGGCTCTCAGGGCTGTTCATCGACCGCGTGCGCGCGCTCCCGATCATCCTGGGTTTTGGCGCACAGGTTCGCATAGTGCGGCAATTGTCCGGTGCAACCCAGAACGTCGCCCGGCGCACGATGGCTGTCTTGCGCGTCGCCTTTCTGTCGAGCGCGGTCATGGAGTTTTTCGCCGCGCTCTCGGTAGCGCTGGTCGCGGTTTATTGCGGATTCAGCCTGCTACGGCTGCTGCCCTTTCCCGCACCCGAGACGCTTACGCTCGGCCGGGCGCTGTTCGTCCTGGTCCTCGCTCCTGAATTCTACCTGCCGATGCGACGCATGGCGGCGGCCTATCACGACAAGCAGATTGGCGAGGCTGCGATGGTGCGGCTGTCGAGCCTCATTCCGCCGCCCAATTCCGATACCCCAGACGTGACTAATCTGGATCGTCCGCCTCGGTTGCAATTCAAGGCGGTCGAAATCGACTATGGCGACCGTAAGGTCGGTCCGTTCACGCTCGACGTGCCTGCGGGCAAGCTGACCGTGCTCTCAGGCCCATCCGGGGTCGGGAAATCGAGTCTGCTGAATGCGCTGCTCGGACTGGCACCGGTGAGCGCGGGGGAACTTCTGCTAGATGGCGTGCCGTTGGCGCCCACGCGGCTGCAGGGGCAGGTGAGTTGGGTGGGTCAGGCCACGACCTTGCTGCCAGGCACGCTCCGCGACAATATCCGGCTGTCGCGGCCGGATGCTTCCGATGCTGCTGTGGAAAGCGCGGCGTCCCAGGTCGGACTTACGACCTTGATTTCCGATCGGCTTGCCGGCCTTGAAACCCCAATCGAACCGCGCGGCTCGGGCCTGTCGGGTGGCGAACGCCGCCGGGTTGGCGTCGCCCGCGCGGTGCTGCGCGCCGCGCCACTCTGGCTCCTCGACGAACCCACCGCCGATCTCGAACGCGCGTCGGCCGCCGAGCTGATCGCGCTCATATCGAGGGTGGCCAAGGGATGCACGATCCTGCTGGTCACCCACGACCCCGCTATCGCCGCATTGGCCGATCATCATGTGGTGATCACATGACGGACCGCACCCTCGACGCCTTGCTCGAAGAGGTCGCCCGGCCTTATCGCTCGGCAACACGGTTCGCTATGCTATGTGCGGCTTGCGCCGCGATCGCGGGCATCTTGCTGCTGGGGTTGGCAGGCTGGTTCATCACCGGTGCTGCGCTTGTCGGCGCAGCCGGTATAGCCGCTATCCAGGCCTTCAACTATCTGCTGCCCAGTGCTGCTATCCGGCTGCTTGCGATCGGCCGCACGATCACGCGCTACGGCGAACGCTTCTATGGCCACCAGGCGGCGCTATCGGCACTCGCCCTCTTTCGCGTGCGCCTGTTCGAGACATTGATTGCCACGCCCGTCGACAACGGTGCGCGTGGTGCGGGCGACCTCGCGGCGCTGCTTTTGCAGGATGTCGATGCGCTCGAGGACAGGTTTGTGCGTGCTCCTGGCAACGTGGCAGCGTTTGTCGGCGCGGCCATGGCAACGGCATTAGCGATCGCGGCGGGGTTGATGGCGACGGCTGCGCTCGCTGCGATCATTGCCGCAGTGCTCGTGCTGGCGCGGGTTCTTGCGCATCGTTGGCTTCCGGCGCGGGCGCTGCGCATTCAGAACGACATTGCAGCTCTCAAGCAGCTATTCGTCGAATATGCCGCCGCTTCGACTGAGATCGCGGCTTACGCGCTTGGGCGTTCAGTCGAGGCGCAATTACAGGAACAGGCTGCTCGCCTCGATGCCAACCGAACAGCGTTCGCGCGCGCCGAAGCGGGACTGGCAGCGATCGTCACCAGCGCCGGTGGCTTGGCGATGGCGGCCATGCTTGGCCTGTCGACCGCGTCGCTGCCTTTGACCCTCCTGGCTGCGCTGGCTGCGGCGGGCGCCATGGAAGCGCTGGGCGCGAGTGTTCGCTCCAGCGGTCGCGAAGCCGTCATCGCCGCCGGTCTAGATCGGCTCGCAGCATTGCTCGGCAAGCAGGGCCTGCCCGCCAATCCACCCACGCTGATGGGTGATCGGATCCGGATCAACCACCACGACCAAGCCTATATTCTGGGAAGCGGTGATCGCCTCGCCATTATGGGTCGATCGGGATCGGGCAAGACGAGCCTCCTTGAGTACCTTGCGGGTCAGCGGTCGAGTGGCGGCGACGTCGAAATCGACGGTCTCTCGCTCGCGCAGTCGACACCCGAGGCACGCCGACCCTTGTTCGCGCTCTCGCCACAGAGCGCGCAGATGCTTGCCGGCACGATCGAAGACAATTTGCGTCTGGCTCGCCCCGGCCTGACGGAGGATGGACTGTGGGACGCGCTGGACGTCGCCTGCCTTGCTGACGATGTGCGCGCCATGCCCGAAGGGCTCGCCACCTGGATCGGCGATAGTGGCGCTCGCTTGTCGGGAGGACAGCGCAAGCGTCTTTCGCTGGCGCGGGCGATGCTGGCCGGCCGTCCGTGGTTGCTGCTCGACGAGCCGAGCGAGGGGCTGGATCCGAAGACCGAGGCGCTCGTGCGAGCGAAGCTGGAGACGTGGCTGACGCAGACCGGAACCGGTCTCGTTCTTGTCACCCACAGGTCGGCAATGCTGTCGCTGGCCGACCAACATATCGTGCTGGCGGGCTAGGACCTGTTGAGATTCGCTTGGAATTGATGACGGCGGCGGCGAGGTGGATCATGGCTTTGAAGCTGTCGTCGGTTTTGTCGGTACGCATGGCTATGCGCTCGAACTCTCTGAGCTTACAGAAGAAGTACTGGGTGAGGTGGCGCCGTTTATAGATTTCTAGATCGATGGCGATCGGTTTGGCGCGTCTTGGATGCTGAGAGATGACGACCCGGGCACCGCGCTCATTGAGCTCGGCAATGATCGAGTTGCGGTCAAACGCCTTGTCTGCGAGCAACGCGCCAAAATCGATGCCCTTGAGAAGAGGATCGATGCCGACGGTGTCAAAGCGATGCCCGGGCACAAGAACGAAGCGGACGAGATTGCCAGCGCATCGGTCAAAGCGAGGATTTTGGTGGTCATTCCGCCTTTTGAGCGACCAATGGCCTGGCTTTGGGTCCCCCTTTTGCACCTTGCCCGTGGCGGTGAACCTTGACAATCGCGGCATCGACCATCGCATATTCCATGTCAGGTTCCTTCGAAACGGCGTCGAAAGGCTGTTTGAAAACATCGGCTTTTGCCCAGTCACGAAACCGCACGAATACCGTGTTCCACCTGCCGAAATACATAGGAAGGTCGCGCCATGGACTGCCCGTCCGCACGATCCTTAATATCCCCTCGATAAACAGCCGATTGTTCGTCCCGCTGCGGCCAGAATCGCCCCGCTTGCCAAGGCAATGGGGCTCCATCTTCGCCCACTGCGCATCCGTCAGTACCAGCCGTTCCATCGCAAACTCCTTGCGGAGCTTGAATCATTTTCAACAGAATTTGGGAATCCTAAATCTCAACAGGCCCTAGAGGATCTTAGCGAACATGGCTGCCGAACCGCGTGCAGGCGACGCTGCCTTGCGCTCGGCGCGTCCTGGCATTTCGATCGGACCGGGCCGGGCCAGCGCAGCGAGGAAAGCCGCTGCGGCTGCAAAGGCGTCCGGCGCAACGCTATAATATACCTGCTTGGCTGCGCGCCGGGTTTGCACCAGTTCGGCCTTGCGTAGCACGCCAAGCTGCTGCGACAGGCCCGGTTGGCCAATGCCGGTCAAGGCATCGATTTCGCCGACCGACTTCTCGCCTTGCGCGAGCAGCGTAGCGACCAATCGCAGCCGGGTATCGTGGCCGAGCGTGCGCATCACTTCGGCGAGCGCATCGAGATTGGGGTCAGGGATCCTTTCGGACATCGCCTATCCTTTCTGCGACTGCGGCTTGCTGCGGTGAAACCACAGCGGCTCATCCGCCTCGGCCAGCAACGAAGCCTGGTCTTGGTGTGGAGGCATCAGCACGGCATCGCCGGGGCGCCATCCTTCCGGGATCACGACATGATCGGCATCGACGATCTGCAAGGCTGCCAGCACGCGCAGCATCTCATCGACCGAGCGCCCGACCGTCGCCGGATAACAGATCATCGCGCGGATGATGCCATCGGGATCGATGAAATAGGTTGACCGCATGGTCGCGGCATCGGGCGAGTGATCCGAAATCATGCCATAAGCCCGTCCGATGATCAGCGAGGGATCCTCGACGATCGGGAAGCTTACTGTGACACCGAAACCGTCGCGGATCGCGCGGATCCAGCCCAGGTGCGAATAAAGGCTGTCAACCGAGACTGCGAGTAAAGCGCAATCGAGCTTCCCAAACCGGTCGCTCGCCTTTGACAGGGCGACGAACTCGCTGGTGCACACGGGTGTGAAATCGCCCGGATGCGAGAACAGGATCAACCAGCGCCCACGAAAGTCCGACAGGTTGACCACGCCCATAGTGGTTCGCGCCTGGAAATTTGGCGCCGGATCGCCGATCTGCAGAAACTGCGGACTCTGGCGAGGGTCGGTCGGCATCTCATCCATTTCGAAAAAATTCCGTCTGACGTATCTTGGCATCCTTCGATACACGATTACATTACAAATGTAAGCGAGAAATTGAAAATGTGGTACCGCAAAACAGCAGGATCGCCCAATGGCACGCCGATACGCAACAAATATGGGCCTATTCCTGCGACCGGCTAAGGCAGGTCAATTACAAGGAATACGTCGATGAATGGAGCAATGGCTGATCCCGCCGTCGTAATCAGTCGATGTGCCGATTGGACGAAGCAAACGGTGCGCTTGGCTGCGCCTGATGGTTTTCCCGTTCAACCTTGGTCTGAGCACGCCGCATACAGCCAAGGCATTCCAGTAGACCGGTGATGGTGGCTGGCTTGATGACTTGGGAAATACGCGTCTGCCTTTCACGCGTGCACCAGCTAAGCGCCCTGCAAGTTCGCACTCGCGATCGCGAAGTGTGCGTTGCCGCCGGCCCCGTCAGACCTGCCAAATCTTCGAATAGCCAAGGGACGATAATCGCGTAACGCGCTCCGGTTTGGAGCACCGATGTTCCAGGAAAGAGCCGGTCTGCATGACTCTGGTGGATCGTCAGAAAGCCGATCGCATCTCTGACGCCCGTAGATTCTTCATCCATCTGCGCCTTCGCGCGCCAAGGCATCGCGCGAAAGATACGACCATCCCAGCGATGGCTCCACGCCTTGTGGACGCCTCACGCGTTCACCCCGCTGAGGCCAGAGCATCGCTCAACAGTGATTGCGATCACTTTATCATGCGCGAACCTAGCAGCTTCAGCCTCACCGGCGAACGCGGGCAGGCGCAGCGTCTTGGCGCGCTCGGACAGTCTTCTGGAAAGTTCGCTCATAGCTGCCTCGGCGTTACCGATCGTCAGACCGATTGTCCGCGCCAGCGCGAGGAAATCCTGCCGCGTCAGCCGATCATCCTTACCGTTTAACTTCAACGCCATCCGGTCACCGCCAAGTCCCGGAAAAACACGCGTGGTGACGGCGTCATAGAGCGGCGCGAAACGCACACTAGTAAAGGCCTTGGCACCTGGGTCCGCCGTCTTGAGCATCGCGAGGTTCTTCAAGTGCATATCGCCGTCGGCAATTAGCCAGGCGAAGACCGCGCGGCGGAACAGGATGTCGAGGTCGGCGACCGGATCGGTCGAAAGCGGGCGCAGACCCCGAGCCATGCGCTCGATCGTGCCATCATATTTCGCCGCAGCCGGTAAGTCCAAAATGGAGCAAAAGTCCTCGAGCGCCAGACGTCGCTGATCCGCCGATCCGCGACGAATATCGAACCGCTCGACGACCAGTGCAGGCGACATGCCGTCGGGCATTTCCAGCAGCGCGGCATCGGGCACATCGAACCCGGCCGAGCGGCCAAGCTCCAGGCAAAGCCACTCAACGACCGGCAACGTCTCGAAGCCCGCCGTGCCGGCGGGCTTGAGGATATGGGTGAACGGGTGATCGATGGCCGGAACGAGGGAACCGTCAGGCATCAGGCTCATTGGCGCCTTGATCTGGACGCCCGAAAGGCGCGGCGTTTCGGCGCGCGCGAAGGTGCGCGCCAGGTTCTGCTCGAAGGTCTCCTCGATCTCGCCCCGCGCCAGACCGGCGTAGCGACCCGTGAATCGACCGGCGTCGATGTGTCCAGCCAGTGTTGTCGTGAGAATGTCGGCAGACAGCGCCGCCAGTTCCTCTCGACCCTCGACGATGACGATGTTCGACATATATCGCCGTCCGCGCCGAAGCGCTTCGCGTTCATCGCGTTCCTGGAGAACTTTCGCCAGCCAGCCCTCGGGCAGCAGCGAGCCAATGAAGGCCGGCAGCTTGCCCGGCGTCGTCTCGCGAACGAGGGCCGGTCCCGCTCGACGCCTCGGCTTCCAGCGCCATTCGAATCCATCGTGGGTCAGCCGGCCGAGCGGTTCACCGTGCCACGCGACGAGAAGATCGAGCGCCGCCTTGTTGACCGGCGCCTTGGCAACGGCTGGCTGTGCAAGCAGGAAGCGTTCGGCGCCTTCACCTTCGCGATACCATTCGTTCTCACGCGCCAGCACCCAGACTGCGTCGGCCGCGGCTTGGGGCGTCCCATGTTCTTCCACCAAACGGGCGGCCATCTGCGCGCGCATGTCGGCGGTGACCGCGCTCGCATGTTCGCTGCGTAGGCGGAACGCTTCGAGAAAGCGTTGGCGCGGCGATGAGGCGTCGATCCGCAATTCGCCCAGACCATCGCCGATGACGGCGATCGCCGTCGATGGATGCTGCGGCGCTTCGTTCTGGATGATCTCGAGCGTCCGCAACCGCCTGCGTTGATTGCGGCGGCCGCTGATAAACAGCCGCCCGTCGGGCGTCGGCGCGAGCAGCGCCGCACTCGCCGATGAGAGATAGGCAGTCGGATAGAGATAGTGTGCGATGCGCACAGCATGATTCAGAATCGCGGCCTCGATGTCACCGTCCTGTTCGACATATACGCCACGCACGATCTGGAGCAGCTCGCCGGCCTGGGCACGCTGATGCGCGCGTCGAGCGTCGATCGTTTCTCCCACAAGCTGTATCACAGTTGGATTTTCCCGCATCTCAGATGCGCGTTAATCCCATAACTCAAACCGTCTTGCAAGGATTATCACGCATCTAAGATGCGTGATAATCCCTCGCACTCAAGCTCGTCGGCTTGCTTTCTTGCAACAACGCCTTCAGGCGAAAAGGACGTGAGAGGATTTCTTAGCAGGGCAAAATGCTAACAGAATGCCGATTGAACGCCGTAATTTTTGCAATTGGTAGAGCCAACACTCGCTTATAAATCTCCGCGCATAAAAACGCCTTCTCCGCCTCAATTTCGGCTTCACGGACGTCGATCCACCATGCTCGCGGTTGAGCGTCTCGCGCCGCCCATGCAGCCGGTCGTCCAGACGAAACGTCAATGTTCCGGAGGTTGAGACCTGAACGTAAAGGCCGTCACGGTCCGTGACCTTGTAGGCTTTTTCGCGTGGTTTCAGGTTCTTAAGGGTAACATCGGTGAGCATACCGGTCTCGTCTACGCAAGATACCGTCAGGCGATTTTCGGCCATTTTCGTCGACATTATCGCTTGCGTTACGATGGTTTAGTGCGGAGGAAATACCGTCGCTGGCTTCGACATCTTTGACGGTATCGCTGAATTGGGCCAAGTGCAAGTTTGCCAGACACCGTCACGCATGACGCCAGAGCCAACCGCTGCTCCGCGATTGATCCCGATAGATAACGTGAGGTAATCTTTTTATTTCAATGCTTTGATGGGGCAATACTGATTGATCGCGATAGCCAAAAATGGCCCCGAATCATTCCCACTCGATCGTACCGGGCGGCTTCGACGTATAATCGTAAACCACTCTGTTGATGCCTTCGACTTCATTTACGATCCGGGTCGCCACGCGCGACAGGAATGTACTGTCGAACGGGAAAATGTCCGCCGTCATACCGTCGGTCGAGGTTACGGCGCGCAACGCGCAAACGAATTCGTACGTCCGCCCATCGCCCATGACCCCGACGGTGCGCACCGGGAGCAGCACCGCGAAAGCTTGCCAGATCGCGTCATAAAGTCCGGCGGTACGTATCTCCTCAAGGTAGATCGCATCTGCCTTGCGCAGGATATCGCATCGGTCGCGCGTCACTTCGCCCGGAATCCGGATTGCAAGCCCGGGGCCCGGAAACGGATGTCGCCCGACGAATGCTTCGGGCAGACCGAGCTCACGGCCCAGTACACGCACCTCATCCTTGAAAAGCTCGCGCAGCGGCTCGACGAGCGCCATGTCCATCCGATCAGGCAGGCCGCCGACATTGTGATGGCTCTTGATCGTCACCGAAGGCCCGCCGGTGAAGGAGACGCTCTCGATGACGTCGGGGTAGAGAGTTCCCTGAGCTAGAAACTTCGCCCCTCCAATTTTTTTGGCCTCGGCCTCAAATACGTCGATGAAGGTCTTGCCGATAAACTTGCGTTTCGCTTCGGGGTCGGTCAGTCCCTTTAGTCCGTTCATGAACAGCGTCTCTGCATCGACATGGATCAGCGGTATGCCGTAATGCTCGCGGAACAGGCCTACTACCTGATCGCTTTCACCCAGCCGCATCAGCCCGTGGTCAACGTAAACGCACGTCAACTGGTCGCCTATGGCTTCGTGGATCAACACCGCAGCCACCGAAGAGTCCACGCCTCCCGACAGCCCGCAAATCACACGTCCCTTGCCGACCTGCGCACGAATATCGGCAATCTTTGCCGCGCGATATCCGGCCATCGTCCAGTCACCGGGGCAACCGCAGACATGGCGCACAAAGTTGGCGATCAGTTTGCCGCCGTCGGGTGTATGCACCACTTCAGGGTGGAACATTGTCGCGTAGAAACGCCGTGCGTCGTCAGCGACAACGGCAAACGGTGCCCTTTCCGACGTTGCAACGACGCGAAAGCCGGGCGGCAACGCCTCCACCTTATCGCCATGGCTCATCCAGACCTGATGGCTCTCGCCCGGCTTCCACAGCCCATCAAACAGAACGCAACTATGATCGACTTGCAGAAACGCACGACCGAATTCACGCGACTCGGTGCTGCCGACGCGTCCCCCCAGTTGCGCGCACATTGTTTGCTGGCCGTAGCAAATGCCGAGAATCGGAACGCCAGCCTCAAAAAACTGTTGCGGCGCGCGCGGACTGCCTTCGTGGGTTACTGATGCCGGCCCTCCGCCCAGGATAACACCTGCGGGTTTTATTCGTTCAAATGCCGCCCCGGCACTGCTGAACGGAACGATCTCGCAATACACACCAGCCTCGCGCACACGACGAGCGATGAGTTGCGTTACCTGGCTGCCGAAATCGACAATAAGGATGGAAGACATGGTCTCCTCTAGCGAGACTATGCCCTTGTTGCCAACCCGTCGATCGCAATGGATCAACAGTTCGACGAATACCCACCGAAATCGACCCGCTGCACATCGCCATAGCGAACCGCGCAGCTGAAGCTTCGCTGGTCGTGACTGCTGCTGTAGCGGGTGTCGCCGCCACAGGTGTAATCAACGACGCCGCGCACGTTGAAACCGTCGGAGACGCGGTCCACCGAATCCACCGAGCTCACCCGGGTACCGCCGCCTATCCGCTGCTCGGCCGCATTGGCGCAAGCATCTGCCGCCGCTTCATCGGAGCGGATGCTGGTGCTGTAGCCGTTGCTGGCATAGCCCGTGTCCGGCGCTCAATTCGCACTCGATGACGCCGAGTAAATGATTGCCGCAAGGATGCCTACACCAGTCACACCTGCGACAATCGCACCAGTGTCGTCATAGCCGCAATGACGATAATCGGAATGGCCATAGCCGCCGCCAGGATAACCGCCTCGATAACCTTGGGCCAATGCAGGCGTAACGGAAGTCGCGAGCATCGCGGTGGCGAGCGCGCCGGCGGTGACTGAACGCAGCTTCTTCATCGCTTTATTACTTTACACTCGGCAACAGACGTCGCAGCCGGTGCCAGACTGCTGGTGCAGTCGGGACGACACGGTGCTGAATTGATCCGTTGGTCGACTGAAAGCATTAACGCCGGATCGTAGCTGCACAAGGCGGCAGCTCGCGATCAATTCCCCCCAGCTGCCATCCCTGTCCACCGCGCGATGAACGCCCATTGATCCGCTGCTTCTTCGATGATCTTGTCGGTCGGCTTGCCGCTCCCGTGGCCCGCACGGGTTTCAATGCGGATCAGGTGCGGCTTGTCGCCCAACTTGGCCGCCTGAAGCGTCGCGGTATATTTAAAGCTGTGACCAGGCACAACACGGTCGTCAGTATCAGCAGTAGTGACCAAGATCGCCGGGTACTGTGCTCCCGACCGGATATTGTGTAGCGGTGAATAGGCACGCAAAATCTTGAAGTCGGCTTCGACGTTTGGATCGCCGTAATCGTCAGTCCAATAGCGCCCGGCAGTGAAACGATTGAACCGTAGCATGTCCATAACGCCGACCGCGGGAAGCGCCGCCGCGAAGAGGTCAGGCCGTTGATTCACCACTGCGCCCACCAGCAAGCCGCCATTCGATCCGCCCTGAATCGCCAACTTATCCTTTGACGTGATCCCTTGCGCCACCAGATATTCGCCGGCTGCAATAAAATCGTCGAAGACGTTTTGCTTTTGCGCGCGCTTGCCGGCTTCGTGCCACGCCTTTCCGTACTCGCCGCCACCGCGTAAGTTCGCGATGGCATAGACACCGCCGGCCTCGAGCCACGCCAGCCGCGTAGCGCTGTATCCAGGCGTAAGTGAAATGTTGAAGCCGCCATAACCGTAGAGCAACGTTGGCTGCGGACCGGCGAGCAAACTTTTTTTGCGGACAATGAACATCGGTACTTTAGTGCCGTCTTTCGACGGGTAAAAGACCTGGGTTGTTTCGAAGGCGTTCGGATCGAACGCTAGCTTTGGCTGAAAGAATGGCTCCGAGCGGCCTGTCTCGCTGTCGAAACGATAGACCGTGGCCGGCGTCGCGAAGCCGGTGAAAGTGTAAAAACTTTCGCTGTCGCCAGTCTTGCCGCCGAAACCGGATGCAGTGCCGATGTCAGGGAGCCGAACAGGGCCGAGCGATCGGCCATCCAGCTCGAACAACTCAGCCTCCGACTTGGCATCGCCCAGATAGGCAACAACCAGCCGCTGCCCGATGAGCGAAGCGCCCACCAGCGTGTCACTGGTTTCAGGCACGACCTGTTTGAATTTGAGCGTTTTTGCAGCAACGTCGACGACGGTCAGTTGACCCTTGGGGGCGCTCTTGTCCGTCACGAACCAGAACTTCGATCCGACCGTCCCGGCGAGCTTCCAGCTATTGTCGAGGCCCGCGATAAGGTTGTGTGGTTTCATCGGGCCGGCATCAAGGCCTGCGATGGTCACTTCGACCTTGGGATCGGTCCCCTGCGCCGAGGTGATGACCAGCCACTTGCCGTCGTCAGTCACCTGCGCACTATGACCCAGCCTGGGGCGGTCTGGCGTTGCGTAAACCATTGAATCGCCATCTTGTGCAGTACCGACTGTGTGAAACCACACCTGTTGGTTGAGGTTGAGCGACTGGAACTTTGCGCCCTCGGGTTTGGCAAAACGCGAGTAGAAAAATCCGCTGCCGTCTGGTTTCCATGCGATGCCGCTAAACTTCACCCATTCGATGCGGTCGGGCAACTCCTTGCCCGTGGTGGCATCGACCACCTTGAGTGTGCGCCAATCGGTGCCGCCATCCTGGATGCCATAGGCAAGGTAGCGCCCGTCAGCCGAAGGCGCCCATTCAGCAAGTGCGGTCGCGCCGTCCTGCGCCCATAAATTCGGATCGAGCAACAGTTGGCCCTCGCCCGCAAGCCCGTCGCGTACCCAAAGTGTAGATTGGTTCTGAAGGCCAGTGTTGTGCGAATAAAAATAACGGGTGCCAGCCTTTCGCGGTGTTCCCATACGCTCATAATTATAGAGCGCCTTTATACGCGTCTTGAACCCGTCACGCCTTGGCAAGGTTGCCAAATAGCTATCCGTGACCTTGTTTTCTGCCGTCACCCAGTCACGCACTTTAGGGTCGGTACGGACATCGTCCTCCAACCAGCGATAGGGATCAGCGATGATCTCACCAAAAATTGTGTCAGTTTGGAAAACGGTGACAGTGAGGGGGTAGGATAAGGGTGTTTCGGCCATAATGGGACCAGACAACAGCGCAGCGAGCGCTGCGAGAAGAACGGGTTTCAAAGGAAAGGCTCCGAAAACGGGTGTATCCGGAGCCTATGGGTCCTTTAAACTTGCTGCAAGCAATGCTTTGGCGGCGCTTATTACGCCGCTTCGTCGAGCGCTTCGCCTGCGACCGGACCCGAGTCTTGGCCCTTTGCAGAAACGTCACGGTCAACGAATTCTATGATCGCCATGTCGGCAGCGTCCGAGGCCCGGATGCCCGCCTTGAGCACGCGTATGTAGCCACCTGAGCGATCCGCATAGCGCGACGCAAGGACGTCGAACAGCTTGACCAGCTGCGTCTCGTCGAGAAGCCGCGCATGGGCGAGACGACGGTTCGACAGACCGCCCTTTTTAGCCAGCGTTACGAGCTTTTCAGTGTAGGGCCGCAGTTCCTTGGCCTTTGCCAGGGTTGTCGTGATCTGTTCGTGCTTGATAAGCGCTGCCGCCATGTTGCGGAACAGCGCCGTACGGTGCGAGGAAGTACGCTGGAGCTTACGCCCGCCGACGCGATGACGCATGATATCTGTTCCCTTCGTTCGTCGAGGGGCCGTACCAGGTACCCCAAGCCGGGCGAGGTGCCGCCCGAAAGGTGCTCGCCTAAACGCAACGCCCCTGCATCGTCAAGCCCACGCGTCGTTGCCGCATGGGAAGCCGATCGTGGCCGATCCGCTGTTACCCGACAAACAAAGTTTCCCCGCAC
>JAYVVA010000012.1:0-9503 GCA_043787435.1 Sphingomonadales bacterium
AGGGTGCCGCGGCAAAGGCCGGCGCGGCAAGCATGGTCGCAGCAAGCAAGATCGATTTCATTTAAGTCTCCCTTTGGATGCGCACGCTAGCAGCGCAAATCAAAGGAGCAAGCCAGTCGCCGCGGCATCGACCGGTTCAGTCGCGGTGACGACTTCCGTCATGCTGAACGTAACGTCGTTCGCCCGAAGCCGGATTGAACCACACTTCGATGCAGAGTCCGCTGGCGTCATCGAAAAAACGCTCGCCAGTCGCTTGCCAATCATGCCCGGGACGCCCGATTTGAGCGGCCCCATAGCGCTGTCGTTCGAACGCAAGCGCCGCAGCAATCAGGGCAATCCAGAATACCGCCGGCCAAGCTGCGTGATCGAAGATTGCCGCGGCCACGGCAATACCCAGAATACAGATCGCAATGGCAAGCGCGGCCGAACGCAACATGTCAGAGCGTCTGGACCCTGACGGCAGTACCGTAAGCGACAACTTCATTCATCGTCTGTCCGAGTGCGCCCGAATCGAACCGCATCATGACGATGGCATTGGCGCCCATCGCACTGGCATTGCGCACGAGCCGGTCGACCGCTTGACGACGAGTTTCCTCAACCAACGCCGTATATTCATGGATTTCGCCGCCAATGATCGTTCGTAATCCCGCAATAATATTGCCCCCGAGCCCACGACTTCGGACAACGACTCCAAAGGCCTGGCCCAAGCTCTCGACGGTTTTGTGACCGGCGACGTTTTCCGTGGTGGTGACAATCATCGGGCTTTGCTCCTGCGTTCAGCCAACCGTACATCAGCGTATCACCCCGCGCTAGGCAGCCGGTGCAGGGTGAGTGGCCGTCGTGTGCGTGTCGCTGGCGGCCTCACGAAACGCCGCAAGAAGTCTGGTCATCGGCAGCCCCATCGTAACGGCGAGGAGCTGACGGGAGCCCATCACCGTCATGCGCCGTCATCCAGTCTCCGATCCATGACCGCTAGCCATGTAGATGTCGGACTGCATTTCCATCAGTCGCGAAACCGTACGGCTGAATTCGAAATGGCCGTCACCACTTTCGTAAAGCGCTGCAGGGCCGGCATCGGCCGTGGCGATCAGCTTGACCTTATGCTCGTAGAGCGCGTCGATCAGCGTCACGAAGCGCGCCGCTTCGTTGCGGTTCTCTGGACCCAGCTTTGGAATCCCGACGACAATCACGCTGTGATAGCGACGCGCAATTGCCAGATAGTCGCTCGACCCGCGAGGCTCACCGCACAGGCGCTTGAACGAGAAAACCGCCACGCCTTTCAAGCTCTTGGGAACGTGCAGAGTCCGCCCCCCGCCCAGCGCGATCTCGGCGGTCGGCACGTGGACGGCGTCCTCGGGCGGATAGTCGGTAAGCTGGAAGAACGCCTGCCGTACGGCGGCGGTCGCCTTGGCGCCGTTGGGCACATGCCAGGACTTCACGCCGGCCATGCGCTCGAGGCGGTAATCGGTGGGTCCATTGAGCGCAACGACATCGAGCCTTTGACCGATCAAGTCGATGAACGGCAGGAAATGCTCGCGATTCAAGCCGTCCTTGTAAAGGTCGCACGGTGCGCGATTGGAGGTTGTGACGACGGTCGTGCCTGCGGCGATCAAACCGGTAAATAGCCGCGACATGATCATCGCGTCTGCACTGTTATTGACGACCATTTCGTCGAACGCGAGGCAGCGCGCTTCGTCTGCAAGTGCAGCGACGACCGGGGCAATCGGGTCGCCAACTTCCTTGCGCCGCTCGTCGCGCAGCCGACCGTGCACCTCGAGCATGAACTCGTGGAAATGCACCCGTCGTTTGCGGCGGATGTCGAGGCAGTCGTAGAACAGGTCCATCAACATCGATTTGCCGCGCCCGACGCCGCCCCACAGGTAAAGGCCCCGTGGTGGCACAACCTTCGCCTTGCCGAGCCGCCACAAGACCGATCCGCGCGGGGGGATGGCTTCGAGGCCGTGCTGCAATTTGTCGAGACGGGCGGCGGCATCGGCCTGCGTCGGGTCGGGCCGAAGTTCGCTTGCAGCGACAAGCGATCGATAGCGGTCAACGACCTTCACCCGTTCGCCAGCCCCTTGCCGACCGACTTGCGAATCGTCCCGGCGAATGCGGCAACCTTGTTGTCGCCTTGTACGACCAATCCGCGCATGAAGATCAGGCGGCGCGTTTCGCGCAAGAGTTCGACCTCGGCATCGAGCGGTTCACCCATGCGACCGCCGCCGATGAACTGGGTCGACAGATCGAGCGTCACGGCCGTTCCCGCCTCGATCAGGCCGAACATTCGCGAAGCGGCGAACAGGGCAACATCGATGAAACCAAGCGTCGTGCCGCCATGGATCGAATCCTGCAAGTTGGTGTGCACCCGTTCGGGAAACATGCGGACGCGTGCGAGGTTACTTTCGCGTCGCACCAGGAGCTTGCCGAGAAATCCGTTATAGCGGGTCGCGTCTTTCAACCGCCAGCTATGCCAGCCAGGGTGGTCGGGGTCTGCGCCGAAACCAAAAGCAGGTTCGTCCGACACGGGCTAGATTACCCGCTCAACCACCATCTTCTTTACTTCGGCAATAGCCTTTGCCGGGTTCAGACCCTTCGGGCACACATTCGCGCAGTTCATGATCGTGTGACAGCGATAGAGGCGGAACGGATCTTCCAGTTCGTCCAGCCGCTCACCCGTCATCTCGTCGCGGCTGTCGGCGAGCCACCGATAGGCCTGCAACAGGATCGCCGGTCCCAGGAATTTGTCCGAATTCCACCAATAGCTCGGGCACGAGGTCGAGCAGCATGCGCACAGAATGCACTCGTACAGTCCGTCGATTTTCGCGCGATCCTCAGGGCTCTGCAGGCGTTCCTTACCCGACGGTGTCGGCGTCTTTGTCTTGAGCCAGGGTTCGATCGACGCATATTGTGCGTAGAAATGGGTGAAGTCAGGCACGAGGTCCTTGATCACGTCCATGTGCGGCAGCGGTGTGATCCGCACTTCGCCCTTCACGTCCTCGATGGCTTTGGTGCAGGCGAGCGTGTTGGTGCCGTCGATATTCATCGAACACGAGCCGCAAATCCCTTCCCTGCATGAGCGGCGGAACGTCAGCGTTGAATCCTGCTCGCCTTTGATTTTGATTAGGGCGTCGAGCACCATTGGACCGCAACTGTCGAGGTCGACTTCGAACTGGTCGTAACGCGGATTTTCGCCCGTGTCGGGATCGTAGCGATAGATTTTGAACGCTTTGGTTCGCGCCGCGCCCGATTTGGCTTTATGAACGCGGCCTTTGCCGCTGATCCTGGAGTTCTTGGGAAGGAGGAATTCGGCCATCGGGTTTTCCTGTCGGTTCACAACCCCATTTGCGCCGTGCGCGTCCGAGTGCAAGCCCCTTGTCGGCGATTGCCTCGCTTAGGGGCGGGTTCATGTGAAGCGTGACGGCGGCACGAACTGGACTCGAACCCGAAACATTGGCCTTGTCTACGTTCGAGAGGGACTTGTTGCCTGTTTGAAAAATGCCCAACCGAGATTGGAGATGGGACCGCGTCGGCGAGCTGGATCGTGCGCTAGTCATTTCCTGCCGCGGCGGGTTCGCTAAGATGGCGGTCGAATGGATAACAACAGTCGATTGATTACAGCCCATTCGACCTTGGCTGCCGATGGAAACGTCGCCCACCGCAATGTCGTCGCGAAAGTGTCGCGCGTCCAGTGCTAACAGATTGCATCCCCCTCGATCGCCACGAGACTGTTGCGTGCGGCACTGCCGATCACCAAAAGGCTCAATCCCGCGCCGGCGACAATCGTTGAGTGCAGCAGCCAAAATTGAGTCGGTGACAGGGTTTCGTACAGTCCACCCAGGCGCCCGCTGATGACGCTGCCCGCAAATACTGCGAGCGTATTCACGCCAATCATCGTGCCGCGCAAGCTTGCCGGAGACCGCGTCGCGTAGAGCGCGACCGCTATCGGCGTGAAGTACAGCCAGCCAATGTTCGACATTAAGTGGAAAGCGACTGCCCATATGAGCGGCGCGCGCCCATCCAGCCCTGAAACGACCGGCGCGAGGGACAGCCACGTCGTCCCGCCCGCAAAAATAAGACAACCGATTGCCATTTTGGCCACGTCGTCTGGCTCGCGCCCACGTGCTGCCTGCCACCGCCAGAGCGCGAGGAAGACAGGCATGACGATGATCGGTGCGAGCCCGTCGAGTGCCTGCAGCCACGGCACCGGGATCGTGAATGTGCCAACCCGCAAATCAAGATGGTCCCGCACCCACAGATTGTAGACGTTCCAGACCTGAGATTGCGCGATCCAGAAGCCGACCGAAAACGGCAACAGCGCAATGAGCCACCTTACCCGCGAGCGCTCGTCGGCGGTCAGCGGTGTCCGGGTCGTCACTGCCTGCTCCGACAAATCGGTCGGCAGATGGCGGCGGCCGACCACATATATTGCGAGGCCGACGAGCATCCCGAACCCAGCGAAGGCAAAGCCCGCGTGCCAGCCGTAGATCACCGCCAGCCCGCCTGTCAGGATCGGCGCGATGAACGCGCCGAGGTTGATCCCGACGTAATAAATCTGGAACGCGTCCGCTTCGCGCCGGTCGCCATCGGCGTAGAGCGATTTGATTTGGGCCGACAGGTTGCCGCGAAGGAGTCCTGCACCAAGGATCAGAAACAGCAGAGCAAGCAGGAACGACTGATCGAAGGCCAGCGAGAAATGGCCCGCGGCCATGAGCAGCGCGCCGGCAATGACCGCCGCGCGGCGACCGGTGATGCGGTCGCCGATGGCCCCGCCGATGACCGGTGTGAAATAGATCAACCCGGTGTAAAGTCCAAAGGTCTGAGCGGCGAGCGCCTGCGTCGACAGCGGCCCTGTCGCGGACTCGACGATGGCGCGAAAGCGGGCGAATCCGACGATCCGTTCGATATGGCCGGGAAGCAGCAGCTGTTGGACCATGTAGAGGACGAGCAGCGCCTGCATGCCATGATACGAGATCCGATCCCACAACTCGGTTCCCGCGAGCACAAACAGCCCGCGAGGGTGATCAAACAGTCCGCGCCAACGCGCAAGTGGTGAGACAGGCGTAACCATCGAGCGTCAGGTTATGTAGAGATTTTCTCGCTGTCTTGCATTATTGCTGAAGGATCGTTCAAAACGCCGGTAACCTTGGTTTGAGCCAGCGGCATGGGGCACATGGGGCCCCCCATGCCGGTCTCAAAACTCTGATCTGTCGGGCGCGATCTCGGAAAATGGGGTCCGGTAAAATTGGGTTTTGGCGAACCCGCAGGTGAACAAGGCTGCGGCGGCAAGTTTCGCTCTTGTGGCGGTTGTATTGATGCGGATCGAATAGTCTTGGTGTTACAATTCTATTCAAACGGTTCCGGCAGGGTCCCTGTGCCAAATTTTTCGGCTCGAAGCCGAGCAGTGCCCGGCCAGATACATTACAAAGCCATTGTCACGAGTGTGCCTAGAGTCCCAGCTTCTTCAAGGCTGCGGCAAGCTCGTCGGTCATCGACGTCTCGTCTTTCGGCGTCAGGCGATTCAAGGCGGTTTGCACGCGCGTCTGAGCGACTTGCAGCGCCTTGTATCGCACTTCGCGCGTCGCGTTGGTTCGCCACGACCGGCTCTCGCCGAGTAACGCCGCCCACTTGGCTTCCTCGGCTGCCAGGATCGCCAGTGCAAGTCGCAGCCCGTCTCGCCGGCCGTGCTCGTAATCGTCAGACATCTCGAACCCCTCAGGCGTACCGATGTTATTGCCTAGTACAGCCTGACCACCGACGGCTTTCCAGACCAAAATTTGGGTAACTAAACAGATTTTTTCCGGGCGCTGGCTGCCTGACCACCTACACCGAACAGCTAGGCGGGCCCGCTCGTCCGTAAAATGTGTCGCGCGACCATACCGAGCAGACGACGTTTTCGGCTCGACTGGCTTCAATCATTGTGTCCCTCGTTCATGCTTGATGAACTGCAGTGTCTGCGCCGACAGGGTCCACAGACGGCCGCATCGGTTCGGTCGGCAATCGATTGGCAGGTGTAAACACAGTTTTTACTGCCGGTGTCTAGTTATGCGCGATGTCCCACGCGTTGCGCCAGACTATTACTAACGCTGTCTGGCTCGGCCTCGCGTACCTCGCGCTCTCGAGCGCTGCAATTGGGCTCACCCGATTCCACGACGGAGTGGCCTTTATCTCGGTCGCTAATTCGGTTCTCCTCGCTCGGCTTCTTACCCTGCGAAATAACCGCTGGGTCCCCTCGATGATCGCCTGCGCTCTTGCCGGTGCGATCGCGACGTCGCTTCTAGGACTCGGACTGGCCGCGGCCCTGCCAATGGCGGGTGTCAACGTTGGCGAGGCAGTGATCAGTGCAATGCTGCTTGATCGCGTCGTTGCGCACCGCGGCGGACTGGGTTCGGAGGCGCCGCTTGGCTGGCTTTTGCTGATCGCAGGACTCGTCGCGCCTGCCGTATCGGCATTTGGCGGTGCTGCGGTGGCAACTGCTTTGGGGTCAGACAGCTATGGCAACAACTGGCTGAACTGGTTCGCAGGACACGCCCTTGGCGCACTCACTTTTACGCCCGTCGCAGTTTACACGCTACGCGGCGATGCCTCGAAGTGGTTCAAAGCGTCGGGCGCGTGGATACGGGCGGAGGCTGTTGCCCATTTGGGTATGGTAACCGGGGTTTGTGTGGCCGTATTTGCCCAGAGTGCGCACCCGTTGCTGTTCCTGCCCATGCTCCCCATCATGCTTGCCACTTTCCGCATCGGGAGGCTCGCTGCCGCCGTGTCGGTGGTGATACTTGCCGTTACGGGCGGGGCCTTCACCCTGGCTGGCTATGGTCCCATCAGTCTCATTGCGGGATCGATCGGGATGCGCGTCCAGTTCGTGCAATTTTATCTCGCCTGTACGGTAGTGATGGTCCTGCCGGCCGCCGCAGAACTCTCCCGCCGGTCGTCGCTGTTCCGCCGCTTGTACGACAGCGAGGCGCGGTATCGCCTGCTCACTGAAAACTCGACCGACATCGTTCTCAATCTAGACGTGAACGGCCAGATCCGGTTCGCGTCGCCAGCGATCCGCCAGATTGGGGGCTATGGTCCAGAGGATGTAATTGGCCGGAACGCAGCCGAGCTGGCGGAGAGCGCGGACGTCGCGCGCGTTGCTGCCGCACATGTCGAAGCGCTGCGAAATCCCACGATGACGATAACGGTCGAATTTCGTGCACGCACAGCGCTGGGAGAGCTTCGCTGGTTCGAGACCCAAACGCGTGCCGTGATTGCCGACGACGGCGCAGTGACCGGTGTCGTCAGCGCCGTGCGAGACGTCGCTCACCGCAAGGAGCTCGAGCAACGGCTCGAGCACGCCGCCCTGACCGACAAGTTGACAGGAATTGCCAATAGGCGCGCGTTTGATGAGCAACTCGATCTCACGATCGATCACGCAGCGGAAGATGGCGGTGGTTGTGTTGCCCTGTTCGATCTCGACCATTTCAAGCGTGTAAACGACCTGCACGGCCACGCTGCCGGCGACGCCGTTCTGAGACGTTTTGCCGAAATTGCCCGTGGCCGGTTGCGTGAGCATGACCTCATTGCTCGTTACGGCGGGGAAGAGTTTGCGATAATCCTGCCGGGCGCGTCGCTTGAGCAGGCGCGCATCGTCTGTGACCGCCTCCGCACGGCCGTTTCGGATGCAGTCATCGAAATGGGCGGTTGCGAAATTAGGGTGACCGTGAGCGGCGGGGTCTCGCAATACGGCGCAACATCGGCTGCCCGCACAGTTATGGCTGATGCAGACGCTGCACTCTACAATGCCAAACTTTCAGGTCGAGACAGGCTGGGCATGGCGGCCTGAGCATACGGTGGATCTCGATCGGGCCGGCGACCGGCAGAAGAACCAAACTCAGGATACTGGTTCAGGTTTGCTTTCGTTGTAACGTCAGCAGGCGCGCTTACCGGACCCCACACAGCCAGCGTAGCGGCGCATTCTTCGTCAAGAAGCCGAGAGTTTGGATGCCGGCCGACGGCGTAAACCGTTCAGCTCGGCATTATTATGGCTTGCGCTTCGATCTTAATTGGAAAGTTGGCACGGTCCGTCGGTTCACATCAGTCCTGAATCGCCGAAAGCTTCCAAGGACCGGATACTGGTCGGGCAAAAGTCCAAGTCTCAGTGGTTTGCGTCGGCGTATGCGGATCGCCCGAAACGACCGCGTTTGACGTGCGGTCGCGCATCACGTCAATGCTTTCATACCGCATCGCGATTGTTGCGTATTCGACGTCACCTTCTTGCCAGGCTTCGGACACCTCTGCGTCAATGAGTCGCGTGGCGCTGACATCGTTGCGCCGGCCGCTAGTGGCGTTCTGGCTCAGTTCCTCCGAAAGATAAGACATGATTTCGGGCGTCGTTAGTTCGCGTAAGCGGCCGTAATCCTCACGGCCGAAGGCGTCTTGAACATCGTTGAGTAGACGCTCAAACGCAGCCTTGTCGCTTTCGCTTATGACTATCTCTCCAACCGGAGGCGCTTGGACGCCAAAGGTGCCGGCCGGGGGCTCGGCGACCGGTTGACTGCCGCCGTATTGCGACACGTTCTGACCAAACAAGTTCCCCTCATGGGGACTGGATTTGCGCCTGAAGATGCCAACAACGAACCAGATCAGACCGCCCAACGCCAAAAGCTGAATGAGGCTGATGAGCAAGCCACCGCCCATCCCACCGTAGCCGCCACCCCAGCCGCCGCCATGCCCCATCATACTCCCGATAAGGCCGCCGGCGATCAGCCCGCCGATCAAACCGCCGCCCAGGCCCCCAAAGCGACTGCCCGGTCGTGCTTGTGCGTAAGTCGGACTTCCATAATTCTGCGACCGCCACTGGCCTCCTGCCGGCATCGCCCCATTGGCGGACGGCTGGGTCATCGATCGCTGCACCGGCGCGATTGGTCGGGGGGCCAACGTGGTTTCGCGGGGCGCGGCATAAGTCCTCGACCCGCGACTGCCGAAGCTACCGCCGCGCCGCGCGTCAGCCGGCGTCGCATTCAGGCACATAACCGCCGTGGCAGCAATCAGAGCGCGGGAAAGTCTGGAACGAACATCAAGCATGAAAAAACTGTCCTTCGGCACGAGGCGCACCACTATGTGGGGCTTGCCGCTGGCGTTTACGAGATATGGTTTCGGCGAGACGGTCCCTTTCGCGGGTGCTGTCAGACCTATGTGTGGTCCTTTCAAAGGGATGTGGCAGATCGGGCCTGGTACTGGTAATTTGCGGGAATGAGCCGCAGATCGAGGGCGAAGCCCGCCAGTCCGTTTCGGTATTTCCACTCGACGCCCGTGCTGATCTTCGAAGTGGTGATGCTGTATGTGCGGTTTTCGCTATCGTTGCGGAACGTAGAGGATCTGCTTTTCGAGCGTGGCTTTGATCTTTGCCACGAGACGGTACGACTGTGGTGTTGGGTTGGACGGCTCCCAACGGCATCGCGATGTGCCAGAGTGAGTTCGTTAAAGGACTCAATCGAGGGAGACCGTCCGTGGACAAGATTACA
>JAYVVA010000013.1:0-1552 GCA_043787435.1 Sphingomonadales bacterium
GCCACTTTGCCGCTTTTCCTAGGCATGCAATGGTTACTAAAACCCTAATTCATCGTCCGAGTGTAAGGATTTCCGACATCGGATTGCGTCTACCCTCTGAGATCGCCACATGTGGAGGATGCACACGTCCGTCACTACTCAGCCTTCCGACATCGCCCAGTCACTAAGCCTGCGGGTACGCAGGCTGTCGGCCGCTAACCCGTCGCCGTTCACCTATACAGGTACGCAGACCTATATCGTGGGCACGGGGGAAGTTGGTGTGATCGATCCCGGGCCGGCGGACCCTGCGCATCTCGACGCTATCCTGCGTGTCACCGCAGGCGAGCGGATCGTTGCCATTCTATGCACCCACACACACCGCGACCATAGCCCGGCTGCCGCGCCCCTTGCCAAAGCAACGGGGGCCGAGATCGTCGGTTGCGCGCCGCTGGTGCTCGACGACAGTGGTCCACGTGCCGACGCAGCGTTTGATCGCAGCTACGCGCCGGATCGAATCCTCGCCGATCGTGAGCGGCTGTATGGCCCCGATTGGACGTTGGAGGCGGTGACCACGCCTGGCCATACGTCGAACCACCTGTGTTATCATTTGGTTGAGGATAATGCGTTGTTTACCGGCGACCACGTGATGGGTTGGTCGACGACTGTCGTTTCGCCGCCCGACGGCGACATGGCAGACTATATGCGAAGCCTCGACAAACTGGGCTCACGTAGTGACGCTCTGTTCTATCCGGCGCACGGTGACCCTGTAACCAATCCGCAGCAGTTCGTCCGTGGTCTCGGCGGTCACCGCAGACAGCGGGAACGCCAGATCCTGAATCTGGTTGGCGAAGGTATCGGCACGATCGAGGCAATGGTCCCGCGCATGTATAAGGGCGTCGACGAGCGACTTTATCCGGCAGCAGGGCAGTCGGTGCTGGCGCATCTGATCGACCTGCGTAATCGGGGTATTGTCAGCGAGGGCAAGGTGTGGACGCTGGCATAAAACAATTATTGCTCTTCTCAGCGGGGCTCGGGCTGACGCTCGGCGCCGTTTTGCTGGTGATCGAGCGGGTCCGGCGTGCGACCGGTCCAGACCCCACGACAATTGCTTCCGCTAGTTTGGCGGCGCTGCGCGAGGAAAACCGCCTGACCCCGTTTGCCGCGCGGTTCGTAGCGGTGGTAACGTCGGAACAGACGCGGTTGGGCTTCAAGGCAACGAAGACGTTGATCCTGCCCGGGAATGTCCGTTACGAGATCGACTTGGCAAAGCTGGATGCCGGCAGTCTCCTGTGGAATGCCGCGACCAGAACACTTTCGGTAAAGCTGCCGCCGGTCGACGTGGCGGGCCCGGACATCGATTTAGGCGCGATCCGCGAATATGATGGCGGCGGGATATTGATGGCGCTCACCGATGCCCACACGAGCCTCGACGCTGCCAACCGCCGGGTCGGGATCGAGTCGCTGTTGCGGCAGGCACATAATCCCATGACGATGCGGCTGGCGCGTCAAGCGGCACGCGCGACGGTCGCGCGCAACCTGTCGCTGCCTCTGCGCGTGGCCGGGATCAACGCGA
>JAYVVA010000014.1:0-3559 GCA_043787435.1 Sphingomonadales bacterium
GCGGACGGATAAGGCGAAAACTGAACATATAGTCATCCCAGTGCGTCACGGACGTCACCGTCTGACTGGTCAGATTGGCGGGGATAATCATGCCAAACCTATGCGCGGATGTGCGCCGCAGCGCAATTGGAGGATGTCTGCTTCTAAGCGGGGTCGCGCGTTCGTCGGAATAACTCACGGTCCTCCTCGCGGAAGGCAAAGCGCCAGATTGCATAGGAATAGAGAGCCAGCATACCCGGCATCCCAATCACGATCTCGCTCCATTCAGGTGTTGCCGTCGCAAGGCCGCCAAACGCTGCGGCCAGCGCCGAAGCTCCAAGCAGTGGCCAGCGCCACAACGACACGCGCGCGTTCAACAAGCGCGAAGCCAGCCGCACCTTGATTGCTGCCGACACGGCCAGCGACAGGGCAAGCGCTGCCGCTGGACCCATTGCCACCCAATTTTGCTTCCAGCCCGCGTGTCGTGCCCATAGGATAAACATGAAGGACAGGCCGATCTGAAGGCCGAGTGCGCCGAGCGAAATCATCAGATTTCGGTGCCGCGAAACGTAAACGAGCGCCGCTTCGCTCACAACGGCCGTCGCTGCCAGCACTTCTGCGCACAGGAGCAGTGCAAGCACGCCATTGCCACCGACGAACACGCCCGCCTTGCCGATCAGGCCCATGACTGCAGCGCCCGGGATGCCAAGCGTCAGCGCAATCCCCGCCTGCGCAGCGATGATCCAAAACCCCGCACGGCTAATCGCCGCGGCAACAGCCGGCCGGTTTCCTTCGCCTAGATTTCGTGTGATCACGGGGCCCAGCACCGGGTCGAAGCTCGTCTTGAGCTTTTGCGGAAGCGATGCCAGCTGCTGCGCGACGTAATAAATCCCAACCGTAACAGGACCGACGAATAAACCCAGTATCGCGAGATCGACACGGCGTGACCCCCATTCGATGGCGTCAGCCGCCGCCAGCGGCAGATTGCGGCGAACGAGCGCGCGCAGGGCAAATGAGCTCGGTACCCAGCGGCGCGGCCAGCCGTACATCCGCACAAACGGGATCAGCGCTGCCACGAACGCGGCAACCATCGACAAGGCATAGGAAACCAGGAGGCCGTCCTTTAGCGACCAATATGACAGCACGAACGCTGCGATACTGATCGTCCAGGGCTCGACCACCGATCTCGCGCGCACCGTGGCCGCAACATCGAATCGATAGGCCAGGGCCGCCAGCATCACATCAGTGGCGGCAATCACGAACACGACCAGCGCGAGCATCCGATCAAGCCCCCGGATCGCGCTGTTTGGAAACATGGCTTGCGGGAACATCATCAAGATGCTGGTCAAAATCGTGGACACGACAAACACGACCAACAGCGCGTCCCAAACGACGTGTCCGGCCTCGCGGCCCTTTTTGCTCAACTGAAGCGCCAGGCCTCGTTTAAGTCCCATCGTCGCGAGCTGCGCCGCGAACTCGAGGACCAAGACCACGTAGGCCATCCGCCCCAGTGCTTCCGGTCCATAGACCCGGCCCGCCACGAACAGGAAAGGTATTCGCGCTGCCAGGCGAAGCAAAAAACCGAGCACATTCGTCCGCCCCCCGCGCGCGAGAGCGGCAAGATCGGATTTTTCGGTCGTCAATGCGCTGCGCCCCAGCTCTTGCCGGTACCAATCTCAACGTCGAGCGGAACATCCAGTTTGACCAAGGGGGCCGCCGCGTTGGCCATCACAGCGCGGATCACTCCGCTGGCCGCGTCAACCTGTCCTTCGGGAAGTTCGAAGACGAGTTCGTCGTGAACTGTTAACAGCATCCGAACATCGGGTAGTCCGGCAGATACGAGCGCGGGGGTCATGCGGACCATTGCCCGTTTGATGATATCGGCGCTGGTACCCTGAATCGGTGCATTTATCGCGGCGCGTTCGCTACCCTGCCGCTCGGCCTGATTGGCTGACTTAATGCGCGTAAAATGTGTTTTACGGCCGAACAAAGTCTGGGTAAATCCTGTCTCGCGAACCTTTTCGAGTGTTTCCGCAATATAACGGTTAATGCCGGGAAACCGCTCGAAATACCGATCGATCAAAGCCTGAGCCTCGTCTGCCGTCGTACCCATGCGGCCTGCCAAGCCCCAACGCGAAATGCCGTACAATATCGAAAAATTGATCGTCTTGGCGCGGCCACGCGTGTCGCGGTTCACTTCGCCGAACAATTCCTGTGCGGTCAGGCTATGTATATCCTCACCGTTCGCAAACGCCGCTTTTAGGGCCGGAACGTCAGCCATGTGCGCGGCAAGCCGGAGCTCGATTTGCGAATAGTCGGCGCTGAGCAGGACGTTACCATCGTCCGCCACAAACGCCTCGCGGATGCGCCGCCCAGTTTCCGTCCGCACCGGGATATTCTGAAGATTGGGGTCGTTCGACGACAGCCGCCCAGTCTGCGCACCGATCAACGAGTAGCTGGTGTGGACACGCCCAGTCTCGGGATTGATTTGAGCCTGCAATGCGTCGGTGTAGGTCGATTTCAGCTTTGATACTTGACGCCAGTCAAGCACCTTACGCGCGACCTCAACGCCTTCACCTGCCAGCCTCTCCAACTCGGTGACGTCTGTTGAATAAGCGCCTGTTTTGCCTTTACGTCCGCCTTTCAAGCCCATGCGGTCGAAGAGAACCTGTCCCAGTTGCTGGGTCGAACCCACCTGAAACGGCCCGCCCGCTGCGTCGTGAATTTCAGCTTCGAGCCGGATCATATCACCAGCAAATTCAGCGGATAGCTGGGCAAGTGCCGTACGATCTACCTTGATCCCGTGCTGTTCCATCTGCGCGATGACGGGAACCAACGGGCGATCGACCCGCTCATAAACCGTTGTCACCGCATCGCGCGACAGGCGCGGCCTGAAGCGGTGCCATAGCCGTAGGGTCACATCGGCATCCTCAGCAGCATAACGCGTCGCATCGCGCAACGGCACCTGATTGAAGCAGATCTGCCCCTTGCCCTTTCCGCACACTTCGCTGAACGCGATTGTCGTGTGCCCAAGATGCAGCGCTGACAGTTCATCCATGCTATGGCTGAATTGCTTGCCGGCATCGAGCACGAAACTCATCACCAGCGTATCGTCATAAGGCGCGACGACAACACCATGCCGCGCCAGGACCGTCATGTCGTATTTGGCATTGTGTGCGACCTTGATCACACTCGGGTCGGCGAGCAGCACCCGGAGCCGGTCAAGTGCGGCGTCAAACGGCACCTGTTCGAGCCGCTCGGCGAACATATCAGTGCCGCCGTGCGCAAGCGGTACATAGAACGCCCGACCCGGGGCGATCGCCAATGAGAAGCCGATCAGCTTCGCTTGCGTTGCATCTAGGCCGTCGGTCTCTGTATCAAACGCGACCAGCCCTGCCAGCGTGGCCATTGCAATCCACTCATCGAGGCGGTCGAGCGTCGTCACGCACTCATAGCCATCGAGATCGAACGGTGTATCATCGACCGGCACATCCGCGACCGGTGCAGCTGTAACCGTTGCAGGCCGGGTGCCAGATCCGCCCACCTTGGCAAGCAACGAGCGAAATCCGTGGTGCGCGAG
>JAYVVA010000015.1:0-12629 GCA_043787435.1 Sphingomonadales bacterium
GTGGGGTCGATTTTCATGTTGATCGCGACATCGCGTCCTACACGGATTTTAAGTTTGGCCTTCAACGCCTTGATCTGATCGGCGCTGAGCGGATGCGCTGTCGTTACCTGCGCGGTCATTTCGCCCCTGTGGTTCGCGACCATTGCGCGAAATGCGGTAATGACCGACGAAACCTGGCGCAGGCGGCGATTCGTCGCGAGAACGCCCAGGAATTTGATCGTCAACGTGTCGAGCTTTAGCGCGGCGCCGACCGCGTTAATTGCTGCCGCGGCGGCATTGCGGCCGATGAGCGGGCTGTTAACGAGCCGCTTGAGATCGGACGACTGATCCAGAGCAGTTTCGAGCGTGGTCAGGCTTGATCCAACCGCGTCGACTGTCTTGCCAGCGCACGCGAGATCGAACAACGCGGCCGCGTAACGCCCTGCAAGGCTAGCCTGAATACCGCCGGAATTCTCCACGCGCAAACGTCTCCAAAGACCTGTTGAACCCGCGCGGCAGCACCTCAAGAAGCGCCAGTGCATCGGAATGGCGCGCGCCTAGCATCGGCATTGCTGCGATGCAAGGCGGCGCTTATGGCAAGCGACTGACTTGCCCGGGATGGAGAGAGTAGTGACCGGATTTTATACCGATTATGCCGATGACCACAGCATGTGTGAAGCCTATGTGGCCATTCCGGCCGGGTACGGGCCGCATCCATGCGTTCTCGTCGCGCATCAATGGTCTGGACAGAGCGACCATGAACGCGCAACCGCCGACAAGCTGACGACACTTGGTTATGTGGGGATCGCTCTTGACGTCTATGGCAAGGGCAACCGCGGCGCTGCCGATGCATCCGACCATAGTGCCTTGATGATGCCCTGGGCGCGAGACCGCGTGGCATTGCGTCAACGGCTGATGGCAGCCGTCGGATTCGCCAAAGGACATGTCGCCGTCGATTCCACCCGGATAGCGATCATGGGATATTGCTTTGGCGGCCTCTGCGCGCTCGATGTGGCGCGATCGGGGACCGCGGACATCAAAGCGGCAGTCAGCATCCACGGCGTGTTCGGGGCGCCGGACATTGGCCCGCAGGCCGACATTTTGTCCAAGGTGCTGATCCTGCATGGTTGGGAAGACCCGATGGCAAAACCCGCCGACGTCGAGATGATCGCTAAGGAACTGACGGCGGCGAAGGCTGACTGGCAACTCCACGCCTACGGCCACGCCATGCACGCTTTCACCGCTCCCCACGCCAACATGCCCGAACGCGGTATGAAATATGACGCCAGTGCCGACCGCAGGTCGTGGGTGGCGACAACGGCGTTTATGGCAGAGGTTTTCGCCTGAGCTTTGACCGCAAGCTTCGGGATGCCAGGTCACGCAGGGATGACTAGGTCGTCTGCATGACCATTGACACTGATCTCGCCTGGAGTGCCTTCATAGCCCGCGACCGCTCGCATGACGGCCGGTTCGTGGGTGCGGTCAGAACCACCGGTATATATTGCAAGCCCTCCTGTCCCGCGCGCCACCCCAAGCGCGAGAACCTCGAGTTCTTCGCCGATGGCGCGGCGGCCCGGACGGCGGGCTACCGCGCCTGTCTGCGTTGCAAACCCGACGAGGTCGGTCGCGACCGCCTCGCCGTTGCCAGCGCGATTAGCCTCATTGCAGCAGCCGAACACGTGCCGGCACTCGATCAACTCGCTCGTGCCGTCGGCTACGCCCCACATCATTTTCATCGTCTGTTCAAGCGCGACACTGGCGTGACACCCGCTGCCTATGCCCGGGCGCTTCGGGCAAAAAGGATCGAAACCATGCTCACCCGAGCACCAAGCGTAACAGCAGCTCTCTATGATGCAGGGTTTCAGAGCCCCGGCCGCTTTTACGCCGCGATCCCCGATCGCCTCGGCATGACGCCGTCGGCCTGGAAACGCGGCGGGGCGGGGGTGACGATCCGCTATGCCATCGTCGACACCGTGCTGGGAAAAATGCTGCTGGCGGCAACGCAAAAGGGCATCTGCCGCTTGTCGTTCGACGAAGACGCATGCGAATTGCGGCGCCGGTTTCCAAACGCAACCGTCGAGCCAGGCGGAGCGGCGATGGCCGATTTGGTAGATGGGGCAATTGCTGCCTGTGCTGACCCAGCGCACATGGCCGATCTGCCACTCGATGTCGCAGGAACCGCATTCCAACAAGCGGTATGGGACGAGCTACGGCGTATTCCGCCGGGCGAGACGCGCAGCTACGCCGCCATTGCTGCGGCCGTCGGCAAGCCTTCCGCGGTTCGGGCGACGGGCTCGGCGAACGGCGCCAATAACGTCGCCGTGCTCATTCCATGTCACCGCGTCATTCGCGCTGACGGCACGCTCGGCGGCTATGCCTATGGATTGGACCGCAAGATCGAGCTGTTGAAGCGGGAATCTAGCGCTGAGATCGAACCGGCGCGCAACTGTAAACCAATTGCTCGTTGGGTTGGGGGGGCATGACGGCCCGGATCGCGCTTTCCATGTCGGCGACCGACCGGCGCTGTCCCGCATCGACGTTACATGCCTCGTTTTTGTAGCCTGACCGGATTTGTCGGGCCCTTTCCATCGTATCGGCGCCCATCAGGAACCGTTCTACGGTATATCGTGATTTCGAAGGGTCAAAGGTCTGGATTGTGACTGTCGCTTCGGATCTGGGGACGAAAGTGCGGCTCCAGGTGCCAGCGTTCGCGCCGTATTGCGTCTCGCCATTGATGCAGCCGTCCGCGCGCCAATCGAGCGAGACATCCGTAGTTTTCGAGAGTTTTACCACGCTGCGCGCCGGATCGATCGTGCAGAGCTTCGCGCCCCCTCCTGCGTCGTCACCGGGTATGACGCCCGATCTTGCCGGGTGGAGCGTCGCGTAGCGGTCTTGGGTTTCAGACATTTGAGGGCGCACCAGGAAAACCACCACAGCCCCAAGCAGCAAGCTACCTCCCAACCCCAGCGTGGCCCAGGCTGCGCGCTTGTCCGCGCGTCGCCGGTCGCTGAGCAGCACCAGGCCTCCCACACCGCTCAGGGCGCCGAATACAAGCAGTCCCGCCGCTATTGCCATTCCATTGTCGCGTTCGCCGGCGATGTCGTCGCGGATCTTTTGCTTCTCGATGGCCGCCCGTTCAGTTTCGCCGGCTGCGCGCTTGGCGACCAGCGCTGCGGCATCGGTTTCCGCCTGCGACAGCGCCCCATTGCGTGCCGAAACCTCGTCGGCGCTGAGACACGGCGTTGTAACCAGTGTCGGCTGGACATGCGATTTCACGAGCAACGTGTTCAGCTCATGAACCGACAGCGCAAAGGCGAAGGGGGAATCGATCCCCTCGCTGACCGACAGAAACGAATTGATGCCGATCACGCGCCCGCAAGCATCGACCAGTGGACCGCCTGAACTGCCGCGCCCGATGTTGGCATCGTGCAGCACCGTGTCGTAGCGAGCGTTGGTCCGTCGCCCACCCACGTGACCGAGTGATTTCACGGGCGCCTGGGGGCGGATGAGTTCGTCGAGCCCCGATGCCATCGCGCGATCGACGCCATACGGGTAGCCGAGTGCGGCGACTGCCGTCCCATCGGCAACCGCGCCACTGAAAAGCACCGCTGGTTCGATCCGGCCGTTAGAAATCGATATAATCGCCAAGTCGATGTCAGGGGCATAAGCAACAACCGTGCCCTGGTATCGCTTACGCCCCTCGCTCGGGACGACGCCGACGAAGCCGCCGTTTTCAACCGCGCGCTCGACGACGTGGGCATTCGTCACGATTCGTGTGGGCGTGATTGCCACGCCCGAGCCCATGTCGACCCCGCTATCATTGCCGTTGTCGGTAACGACGATGCGCACGACACTTCGCGCGGCGGCATCGACATCGGCATTTTGCTGGGCTGACGTGGGCAGGGGAGCGAGTGTCAGGGCACAGATCAAGGTCAACCGTCGAATCATGATATGCCCCGGTAGCGCTTCAGTCAGCATCATACGAAGGAGTAAGGATCGACATCGACCGCTACCCGGACCCCACGCGGCCATTCGAGATCGCCAAGCCACCGCCGGATCACATCCTGAACGTCGAGGGCACGGCGCGCGTGGATGAGCAGGCGGACACGGTGCCGGCCACGGAGCATCGCCAGCGGCGCGGGCGCGGGGCCAAACACTTCCATCCCGTCCACAGAGGGCGCGACGTTGGCAATGTGTTGAGCCGTTTGTGCAGCGTCGCGCTGATTTTCCGACGAGACAATGATTGCGGCGAGGCGCCCGAAAGGAGGGGCGCCGGCATCTCGCCGGCTTTGTGTTTCAGCGGCGTAGAAGGCGCCAGCGTCGCCCGAGACCAATGCTTCGATGACAGGCGCACCCGGCTCGTGGGTTTGAACGTAGACCTGCCCGGGCTTGGCCGCGCGGCCTGCGCGACCCGCGACCTGCGCAATCTGCTGAAAGCTTCGCTCCGCAGCGCGAAGGTCTCCCCCCTGGAGGCCAAGATCGGCGTCGATTACGCCGACAAGCGTCAGATTGGGAAAGTGATATCCCTTGGTTACCAACTGGGTACCGATAACGATGTCGATTTCCCCCGCTTCCATCTTGCTCACAAATTCGGCGGCCTTGGCGGGTGACCAGAGCGTATCCGATGTGACAATGGCGCGCCGTGCCTCGGGAAACAGGTCGGCGACCTCGTCGGCAATACGCTCGACGCCGGGACCGCAGGCAACCAGCGAGTCTTCCTCGCCACACTCGGGGCATGCCTTTGGCCTCGACATGACATGGCCGCAATGATGGCACTGCAGCCGCGCGAGCAATCGATGTTCGACCATCCATGCGGTGCAGTTAGGGCACTGGAACCGGTGCCCGCAGTGCCTGCAGATCGTGAGGGGCGCGTAACCGCGCCGGTTGAGGAATAGTAGCGCCTGTTCGTGGCGACCCAGCACGTTTTCCAGTGCCGTCACCAGAGTCGGCGCAAGCCAACGTCCACGCGGCGGTACGTCCTGCGTCAGATCGATGGCAGCAATTGTCGGCATTTGCGCCGCCCCATAGCGGCCGGGAAGTTTTAGTTCCCTGTAATTACCAAGTGCAACTTGCTGTCGCGTTTCGATGGCGGGGGTCGCACTCGCGAGGATGACGGGGCAGGCCTCGAACTGCGCGCGCATCACTGCGACATCACGGGCATGGTAGTGGACGCCGTCCTCCTGTTTGAAACTTGTCTCATGCGCCTCGTCAACGACGATCAGCGCGAGGTCGCGATAGGGAAGAAATAGTGCAGATCGTGCACCCACGGTGACGAGCGCCTCACCCGATCCGATCGCCCGCCACGCCCGGCGGCGCTGCGACTGGCGCAGGCCCGAATGCCACGCGACCGGCTGATGCCCGAAACGGACTTCGAACCTGCGCAGAAATGGTTCAGTGAGCGCGATTTCGGGGAGGAGAACAAGCGTTTGACGCCCCTGTCGCAATGCCTCGGCAATGGCTTCAAAATAGACTTCGGTCTTGCCTGAACCTGTGACGCCGTCGAGCAGCGTGGGTGCAAAGGCACGGGTATCGACATCGCAGACCAGCGCGGCGGCGGCAGCGCCTTGTGCTTTGGACATGACCGGCGGTGCGTGATCGGGATCGGGCTTGGGATAGCGATCGTCGAGTGCCACTTCCACCGCCTCGATCGCGCCGGTCTTGACGAGGCCGCGAATTACACTGTCCGAGACATCGGCAATGATGGCCAGTTCGTGGACGAGACCTTGGCGCTCGCCAATCCGTTCGAGCGCCTGAATCCGTTTGGGAGTCAGCCGATCCGGGACGTTACTGGTCGCGCGATATTCCGTCACTGAGCGCCGGTCTTCGAGCGCAGAGGCGCTGGCCAACGTCATTCGCAATACGGCGGCCGGCGGGCTCAGATAATAGTCCGCCGTCCACTCTATCAGGCGCCGGAGCGGCGCGGCGATAGGTGGTAGATCGTAGACTGAAATAAGATTGCGCAGCCGGTTGTCACCCACTTCGCCACCGCAAGGCAGCCGGTCGGATTCCCAGACGACACCCGCTAATTGGCGCGGACCCAGTGGTGCCAGGACGATGCTCCCCGGCTCGACCTTCGTGCCTTGTGGCACACGGTAATCGAGCGGACCGAGAGCGGCGTTGAGAGTAAGGACGCGGGCGCGTGACATACCCTGAACCTAGACGGCCTTGACCAATTTGATAACCCGCACAGGATTCGACATGGCCACGGCAGCCAATACCGAACTCAACGGGTTCAACGCGAAACTCGCGCCTGATATTCTCGCGGAGACCCTTGCGCTGCTGGCGAAAGCCCCTGCCCACCTGCCGGGCGCGGTGTTGCCGGTTTACGGCAACCACAATGCGCTTGCGACTGGGTTCGGGACCGTGATCAGATCGAAGACGTCTTTTTTTGCCTGCGGTGATGCCGTGTTGGGGAGCGCGCTGCCTTCCCGGAGGCACCAAGCTTGAACATTTTCCAAAAAAGTCACAACGGTGCGGTTAATCAGGTGTGCCGTATCCGCCTGAAGCGTTCGATGCGCCTGATATGCACAGTGTCTCGGCTCAGGCGCCTGGCAACGCCAGGTCCGTGATCGCATATGAGGCGGCTGCCGGCATTGTGATCAAGTCGATCTTGGACATGCAGCGACCTTGGCGCCCCCCAGACTGATCAAAAAGGTTTCGGCACGCTGTTAGGGCCACGCACCCGGTTGTTTTTAAGACGATTAATGTGCGCCTGCGCGCGATCGAGCATCGCCATGATCAGACCCTGTTCCCGATCGTTAAATCCACCGCCGCTGTGACGATAGCGCGCTTCCTGCTGCTTGATCGCACGCTGTTCATTGGTCAAAATCTCCCGTTCGCGCAGCGATAGCTTGCCTGAACGCTTGCCGGCGTCGATCTGGCGCTGCTGGTTGATCTGTCGGACGCCGATGCCAATGTCAGCGTTCACCGCCGTGCCGATCGCAAGACCTGCTAGCACAGTAATGAGGGTAAGTTTTCGCATCGATTTTCCCTTCGGTAATCTGTAGACGTCAACCTAACGCGCAGGGGCCAGTTTGGTCGCATCCGCAACGATCAACAAAGGTAATCCCGGCCATGAAATTTTTTGTCGACACCGCCGATACTGCCGACATCGCCGAGCTGGCAGCGACGGGCTTGCTCGACGGCGTGACCACCAATCCGTCCTTGATTGCCAAGTCCGGGCGCCAGTTTCTCGATGTCGTCAGGGAGATATGCGCGATCGTCGATGGGCCCGTGTCGGCCGAGGTTGTTGCGCTCGATCATCCCGCGATGATGCGTGAGGCCGACATTTTACGAAAGCTGGCTGAAAATATCTGCGTGAAAGTGCCGTTGACAATCGACGGCCTCAAGACCTGCAAGGCGCTGACCAGTGACGGAACAAAGGTCAATGTAACGCTCTGCTTTTCTGCCAATCAGGCCCTGCTTGCGGCAAAGGCCGGTGCAACGTTTGTTTCGCCGTTCGTCGGGCGGCATGATGACGTCGGGTTCGATGGTATGGATTTGATTCGCGATATCCGCCTCATCTACGACAATTATGCATTCGAAACCGAAATCCTCGTTGCGAGTGTTCGCCACCCAATTCACGTCCTCGAGAGCGCGCGCATAGGAGCAGATGTAATGACTGCACCGCCAAGTGTGATCAGGGCGCTGTTTAATCACCCGCTGACCGAGAAGGGGATTGCAGGGTTCATGGCGGACTGGGCGAAGACGGGACAAAGCATTGTCTGAAAACGTCGCGGCATTTGGGGCGTTTCTCACGCGCGACCGCCGGCGGTCACCGCATACCGTGCGCGCCTATGTTGCGACGGCCGAGCGGCTCGTCGAGCATATGGGCAGCTCTGAAATCCCTGATGCTCGTCAACTTCGTGATTACCTCTCCGCTCGACGGGCCGACGGCCTTTGCAACGCGAGCGCTGCACGCGAATTGTCGGCCGTGCGCGCCTTCATCCACTTCACCGGCGGTCAGGACTCGATGCCGCGGATTCGCGGGCCCAAGGTCAAGCGCGGCATCCCACGCCCTATTTCCCCGGCCGAAGCAATAGCGCTGGCCGAGGACGTCGCGGCGCAGGGACGCCAAGCGTGGGTTTCAGCGCGCGACTGGGCAATCCTGATGCTGCTTTACGGCGCAGGACTGCGCATCGGCGAAGCGTTGAGTCTGACCGGCGCAGTGATCCCGCTTGGGAGTGTGATGGCGGTGACGGGCAAGCGCGACAAGACGCGAATGGTGCCGCTCCTCCCGCAAGTAAATGAGGCGATCGAGACATATGTAGCCGCGTGTCCCCACTCGTGCGAACGGACAATGCCGCTGTTTCGTGGCTTGCGTGGCGGACCCCTCGACCCCTCGACAGTTCGGCGTTCGGTACGTGTTGCGCGGGAACGACTGGGCCTCGCCGAACGCACGACACCGCACGCCTTGCGTCATAGTTTTGCGACACATTTACTGGCGCGGGGCGTGGATTTGCGGTCGCTGCAGGAATTGCTCGGACATGCCAGCCTGACCTCGACGCAAGTCTACACGTCGGTCGACGCCGCTCATCTGCTGGATGTTTACCGCAACGCTCATCCCCGCGCTTAGCCGGACAGCAGGGTCCCAGTCGTTTCGCATGGCCCTCGAGCGTCGTGACGACCTGTGCAGCGCTTATCCTGCGTATGTAGGGGCCGATCGCGCAGACGGTGCTCCAAGATCTGCCGTCGCTAATGACGATCGGCAATGATTCATAGATTTTGAAGCTGTAGAGAATCGACACGGGATGCGTGTGCCAGTCGATATGCTCGGTGACGCTATCGATGATCACCTGCTCACCTGACTGGCGGATTTCGGTGCAGACCGTCGTTGAAATCTCGAGTTCATCGCCCGGCTTCAATTCGTATTCGATTTTGTCGAGAACCTGAGCTGCGATCCCACGCCGTTCAGTAACGCGCGCCACCGCGGCGAAACCCATGCCCGTGACGTCGTAGACTTCGAAGAGGATGCGTTCGATTGCAGGTTCATCCCCTGCGCGCCTACTGATTTTGCGAATTCGGCGTTCATAACATGCCGGTACGATTGGGTGCCTTGGGCGTTCACAGCATAGTGGCAATGAGATCTCGGTTTGTGCGCCCGTGCCCATCTCACCGGATTGCGGCTCACACTCTCGTTCAGTTTGTTTAACGGTGACGCGACTGGCGGCAAGCGCCCGGCTCTGGGCGCCAGATCTCCGATCGGATTTATGCGGCGATTACCAAGAGCGAGACTTGGTTCTGGACCGTTTCGGTCACGTCAGCGCGTGCCCGACCCTCGTCAAGCGGTAGCCCTTCGCCCTGTTAGCCAACGGCGCTATCATCCGTTCGACGATCATCGACGCCGGTGCGTGCTGGTCGCTACCGTCAGCGATCCATACATGGGCCCTCGTCTCAGGAAGCGTGCGCAAGCCGACGCTCGACCGCATCCCAGATCATCCTCGCCGTATTGGTCCCATTAAATCGGTCGATGGCGACAATGCCCGTCGGCGACGTGACGTTGATCTCAGTCAACCATTCGCCCCCGATGACGTCGATCCCAACAAAGATAAGCCCGCGCGCCTTCAACTCTGGCCCCATTGCTGCACAGATTTCGAGCTCGCGCGGTGTGAGGGTCGTTTTGGCGGCCGTGCCGCCAACTGCGAGGTTCGACCTGATTTCGCCTTCTCCCGGGATGCGGTTCACGGCGCCCGCGACCTCGCCGTCAACGAGTACGATCCGCTTGTCACCCGCCGCCACGCTGGGCAGGAAAGCCTGGATCATGTGCGGCTCGACATAGGCGCTGTTGAACACTTCGAGCAACGAAGACAGGTTCGCGCCATCGCTTCCGATCTTGAAGATCGCCTTGCCGCCATTGCCGTGCAGCGGCTTCAACACGATTTCGCCGTGCTGCGCGAGAAATTTGCGCGTCGCCCCCAGTGACCGCGTAATCATCGTCGGCGGCATGAACCGGGCATAGTCGAGCACAAACAGTTTCTCCGGTGCGTTGCGGACGCTCGCGGGGTCGTTGGCGACAAATGTTTCGTGTTGAATGCGTTCGAGCAGATGCGTCGCGGTGATATAGTTCAGGTCGAATGGTGGGTCCTGCCGCATCCACACGACATCGATGTCACGCCCAAGATCTAGCAGAACAGGCTCACCGGGCGTGAAATGATTGCCCGCTTCGGGCCGAACCGTGACGGGCGTGCCAATGGTGTGTAGCCGCCCACCCTCCCAGGTTAGATCGGGGGCCCGATAATGAAAACACACGTGACCCCGCGCTTGCGCCGCAAGCATCAAGGCAAAGGTCGAATCTCCGACAATATTGAGACTCTCCATCGGGTCCATTTGGAAAGCGATACGCAAGCTCATATTAGACGTCCCAAGCATTGGAGAGGTTTGTTGGTAAGCATTCCGGCGTCATCGGAACCGCCCCGACGTCTGCACGGGCACCAGGAACAGCGGCAAAGGCCGGTGAGATGGCTCAGTACAAACAATGGCGATCGGCGCGAAAGTCGATTTCAACGGCCCGCCGACGTGGCCTCTCTTGACGAGCGCAGTGGTGCGAAATCGTCGTGCCCGGAAATCTATTTCACCGACGCGAGTACGGACTCGCTGACTGCTGATGCGTTCGGCAAGACGGTTGCGGTCTTCAGGCGCAGCCCCGGTCATTGGGCGCCTTTCAGCTTGAGCGCGCGCGCATAGAGCGAGCGCCGATCGAGGCCTGTCGCATCGGCGACTTCGCTGGCAGCACGACCTGGCGGCAGGCGGGACAGCGCTTCGCGTAGCGCAGCGTCGCAATCGATCGCGACCTCGCGCGCCACAGGCGGCCCAACCAGGACGACGATCTCTCCCTTGGGGGGGGCGTCGGCATAGCGGGTTGCCAATGCAGTGAGAGTTCCCGTCACACATTCTTCATATGCCTTGGTCAGCTCGCGCGCGACCGCAGCCTCACGATCGCCCAGAATATTGCGTAGTGCAGCAAGCGTCGCGCCTAGGCGAGGCCCGGATTCGTAGAAAACGAGTGTTGCTGGCACATGAGCAAGCTCGGCGATGGCGTCCATCTTTGCCTTGGCCTTCGACGGCAGGAATCCGCCGAAGAGAAAGCGATCGGTGGGCAAACCGGCAAGAGTCAGACCGGCGATCGCGGCACACGCACCCGGCACGGTTATGACGTTGTGTCCCGCTAGGCGCGCCTCACGGACCAGCTTGTAGCCGGGGTCCGAGATCAGAGGTGTTCCAGCATCCGACACCAGTGCAACAGAATCGCTGCTCATGCGTGCGATGAGGCCTGGGCGCACTGAATCAGCGTTGTGATCATGATAATTTGTCATCGGCCGTTTGACGCCGAGGTGATTGAGCAGCTTGCCCGTAACGCGGCTGTCCTCGACACAAAGAACGGTGGCGTGCGTCAGAACCGCCGCAGCACGGGGCGTGAGGTCGCCTAGATTGCCGATTGGCGTGGCGACGATATAGAGTCCAGGCGCGAGTGATGCGTTCATAAGGGAAACGATTTCATGGCAGAAGCAAGGGCGCTGAGGCAAATCGGCCGCGCGGGCAAGTGGCTTGTTTTATTTGGAGCGGCAATGCTTTCGGCGTGTCAGGTTGTACCAAAGGGGACGCCTCGTCCCGTCGGCCCCGCTGAAAAGCCGCAAATCCAGGAGCCGGTCGGGCCACTACCGACTGACACCCAGCGCAACCGAATTGCCCTCCTCGTGCCGCTGACCGGGCCGAACGCAGGCGTGGGCGAATCGATCGCCAACGCAGCCAACATGGCAGTGCTCGATACGGGCGGTAAAACCATCCGCGTTACAATGTACGATACAGCGACAGGTGCAGCGGCGGCGGCTCAAAAAGCCGTCGGAGAAGGCAATCGCCTGATTCTGGGTCCATTGCTAGCCGAAGATGTTCGCAGCGTCGCGCCGATTGCGCGCGCAGCACGCGTGCCGGTCATCAGCTTTTCGAATGATGTCGGGATTGCCGGAAACGGCGTCTTCGTCATGGGATTTGCTCCCGCCCAATCCATTGAACGCATTGTGGCCTATGCCAAATCGCGGGGCGTCACGAAGTTCGCCGGGCTCGTGCCGTCGGGTCTTTACGGTCAACGCGCGTCGACTGCCTTTCTGCGCAGCGTCGAGGCAGAAGGTGGACAGGTCGTTTCACTGCAGACCTTCGACCGCAGCGCCGGGTCGATGACCGCTGCCATCACAAGAATGTCGAAGGATTCGGCCTACGACGCGGTTCTGATTGCAGATTCGGCGCGTGTCGCGGTCCAGGCCGCGCCGATCATCCGCGCCAAAGGCGGCTCGTCAGCAAGGCTGCTCGGGACCGAATTATGGAACACCGAGAAGTCGCTCGCGTCTAATCCGGCGATTAAGGGCGCGCTGTTCGCAAGCGTATCGGATGGTGTCTACAAACAGCTTGCCAACAAATACCGTGCGCGGTTTGGCAAGGGACCCTACAGACTTTCGAGCCTTGGTTATGACGCAGTGCTGCTGGTGACACGCGTCGGCAGTGACTGGAAATACGGTAACCTTTTTCCGGTGGGGCGCCTGACTGATCCTGGCGGTTTCACTGGCGTCGACGGGGCGTTCCGCTTTGGACGCGATGGCATTGCCGATCGTGCGCTTGAAGTCCAGCAGGCTGGTCCGGGTGGATTCGTCGTTTTGCAG
>JAYVVA010000016.1:0-1777 GCA_043787435.1 Sphingomonadales bacterium
AGCCGGACTACGCCGCACCGGCATGGTCGCACCCTGGGTGCTCGATGGACCGATGAACGCCGATGCGTTCCTCACCTATGTGACCCGTGTCCTCGTACCGCTGCGGATTCCGATGATCCCGCGCAGGGATACCGACGTGATCACGCGCACCATTCCGATCTGATCCCGCGCGGGGTTCCGATCTGATGCCGCGCACGGCACAGAGCCATAATCGACATGATTTACGTTCACGGGTTTGGTAATCTCGTCAAGCGGCCTGAGGGTTCGGGCGTCGCAGAGAGTCGCCCTCAAGGGTGATGCGATGAGCGTTGTGAACGAGGCGATCCAATATGGCATCGGCGTAAGTGGAATCGCCGATCAGCTCATGCCATTTTGTTATTGGAAGCTGACTGGTGACCAGGGTGGAGCGATTGCCGTAGCGATCTTCGAGGATCTCGAGCAGATGATGGCGGGCATTGGCGTTTAGCGGCTCCAGCCCCCAGTCATCGAGGATGAGGAGATCAATGCGCGCGAGGCTTTTCAACCGTGCTGCAATACGTCCATCGCCGCGCGCCACGCTCAGTTCGTCAAGCAGCTTGCCAAGGCGGACGTAGAGGACCGACAGATTATCCCGACAGGCCTTGTGCCCAATGGCACAAGACAACCAGCTTTTGCCGGTGCCTGTGGGACCGGTGATGACCAGGTTGTCATGGCCCTTGATCCATTCGCCCTTGAGGAGCGTTTCGATAAAGCGTCGATCGAGCCCGCGCGGTGTCCGATAGTCGATATCCTCGGGTACGGCGCGGTGGCGCAGTTTGGCATGACGTAGCCGCATCGCCATCCGCTTGTCCTGGCGCCAGGTCACCTCATGGTCGAGGATTATTCCGAGCCATTCGGCATGACTGAGCGTCTGCGTTTCGGCGTTGGCGGACATGGCGCCAAACGCCTTGGCCATGCCATAAAGCCCGAGATGATTGAGTTGATCGAGGGTAGGATGGGTAAGCAACGATAGTCTCCTTCAGTGATAATAGCCTGGGCCCCGAATGTTGCCGTGATCGATAGGCTGGTGGTCGCTGTCTCTGGGCCGCAGCGATTGGCCATCGAGCCCCTTTTCAAGGATCGATTTGAGCGAGCCGTAATTACGCGCACCAATCTCGAGCGCGCGCAGCGCCGCAGCTTCGAGGCGCTGCGCGCCAAAGCGCTTTTCAAGGCCGAGGATGCCCATGCACGAACGGAAGCCCTGTTCAGGGTGAGGACGATCCTCGAGGATCTTTTCACACAGCAGTTGCGCGCAAGGCCCGATCCGTCCTGACTCCGCCAGGATCTTTTCGAGTGTCCAGTCGGCAAAGCGGCGGTGCGACGAAGGCATGTGCTCGGGTAACGTCGTATGCCGGCCATTGCCGCTGCCCCGCATGTGGACCGCGATCCGTTCGCCACGGATGAAGATCTCGACCGTACGCGCCGTCAGGCGCACATCGACAGGCTGGCGTGCATAACGGTGCGGCACCGAGTAAAAATGATGCGCGACCTCAACATGATAATCGAGGCCCACGCGCCGCGCCTGCCATTCGGCATAAACATAAGCCGCCGCCGGCAGCGGCGTCAGCAGCGGCGCGTCGAGCTCTTCGAACAGCTGGCGGCGGGTCCGGCCAAACTGGCGCAGCACGCGGTCATTATTGAGCCGCGCGATCAAGGCTGCGATCGCGGCATTCAACTCGGCAAGGCTGTAAAATATCTGGTTGCGCAACCGCCCGAATAGCCACCGCTCGACGATCCCGACACAGGCCTCGACCTTGGC
>JAYVVA010000017.1:0-9428 GCA_043787435.1 Sphingomonadales bacterium
GGCCTTCCCCGGCTCTGGAGTCGACACGAACACAAATTGATGCCGTCACGACATGCCATCGTCTCCTATACGCCCCAGGATATTCCCGGTGACCCTGTAAATCTCGAGATTTATGGATCTCAGGTCCAGATCGTCCGGGCATTTGCGCGCGCGAACTGGTCTCGCGCTGACGCTGTGTCGCTTCAATCCGCATTACAAATCGGGGCAAGCGTGGCTTTCGGGAAGCCGTACCCCCAGGCGCCTGTGAGCCCGCTCTATGTCGGTGACAAGGTGGAGGATCTTACCTTTCAACTTGACGAGGGTCCAAGTGCGGCGCGCCGGCACCATGCACGGTTCTGGCGGATCGGCAATGATCACTGGCTTGCGGCTGCGAGCTTTGATCGAGGCGTGGGTCTCAGTCTTTTTACGTTACAGATCACACATCATATCGGCCCTGACGTCGACCAAGAACGCGATGCGGTCGGCGCAGTCCTTGTCAATAACGGATGGGCCTATACCGGACTCGTGAAGTCCGGCGTCCTCGGAGGACGGTGGCTACGCAACGGCGGGGGAGACCGATACCGAACCGATGGCGCGATAAAGATTTTCGCCGCTCGTCATCCGGCTAAACCCTGAAAATCCGTGCGTTTTCCATCGGCGTGAGCGCGTTGCAACTGCGACCTGCACATCGACTTCTTTTACTTGAGCACGGCGCGTGCCGAGCAGTGCTCCCTCGCCGCGCGCAGGTTTGATCACACGCGTCTTGCGCTGGGTTTCGAACTCGCCGAAGTTAAACCGCCTTGGCAATTGGACGTTTGGGTGCCGTGCGTTGCCAGATCTACGTATAATCCGCAGCTGTAGTGGACGCCACAAACTCTTAGGATCGCGGATCCTGCACCCTCAGGGAGGCACATCCAATGACAGCTTTGAATTCGACTCCGCGCCACGCGGTTATCCTGTGCCATCCCAACGCCGACAGCTTCAATGCCGCAGTCGCCCAGCGATACTGCGAGGCTGTGCGAGAAATTGGCCAGGTTGCCATTCTGCGCGACCTGTATCGGATGGGGTTTGATCCCGTCCTACGTGCCAACGAGCTTATTGAGACTGGCGACCACGAGCTCGCGGCAGATGTTTCCGCCGAAATCGAGGAAATTCGCAGTGCCGACGTCTTTGTCCTTGTTTACCCAATTTGGTTCGGGACGCCGCCCGCAATGCTTAAAGGATATGTCGAGCGGGTGTTCGGCGCCGGGCTCAAACATCGCCCGCCGCGCAACCACGAGCGGCACAGCTTTATGGCAGACAAACAGCTGCTCAGCCTTTCGTCTTCAGGAAACTCGATCCAATGGTTGGAAGCGCAAGGGGCTTGGCTGTCGCTGCGCAATGTTTTCGATACTTATTTGGCGACCTCTTTCTCGATGGCATCGCCGGTTCACGAGCACTTTTCCAACATTGTCGATGCGATGACGCAGTGTTCGATCGACGAGGAACTGTACCGCGTGAAGGAAATTGCCCGTCAGACCTGCTCGCGGTTTGTCGGCATTTCTAAGCGGCAGCGCGCCCGACTGGCCCTCCGCGGTTTGCTCACGGCAACGACGCAATAGGCACTACAGCACGCGCGACAGGCCGTAATTATAGCGGAAGGCGCCGCGGAGGCGGCAGGGAGGCCATTTGCAGCTTCAGCAGCCGGGCTAAAAGGCTCGCAGCATGACAGCACTCAAAAAGCTGCCAGACCGTTCAACGAAGGCTGGCCACAGAAAGCGTCGCATCTCGGACGATCTTCGCCGATCGTCGCAGGGCGGTCTTTTCGTTTGCCGTTAATTCGGGCTCCCGGATGCGTTCAACGCCGCCCGCCCCCAATATGCACGGCAAGCTCGGATACACATCGGTGATCCCAAGCTATCTCGTTAAGAGAGTGGACGCAGCCGGCACGACCCGCTCACTACGGATCATGGCTTCGGATATCCGCACGATGGCAGTGGCGATCCCGAACGAGGAATAACCCTTGCCCGATACATTCCGACAGCCGGCGTCATGTACTTCTGCTACAACGTCGCTCACGTCACGTGGCATCCTAGGATGGAGGAAGTGGAACAATGTTTCGCCGCCGACCCGAACGGTCGAAAAGGCGGCAACTTCGCTGTCGCCGTGTTCACCCAAAACGAGGCCCTCAATGGATGTTGGAGCCACGTTCGGTTGGGCTGCAGGCGCTTGACGCAGGCGACTTAGGTCGAGCAGCGTACCGGTTCCAATTACATGATCTGCCGGCAATCCTGCAGTCCGAAACGCAACATGGGCCATGACATCGACGGGGTTGGCAGCAACGAGCATGATGCCGGCGAAGCCGTCTTCCATCAGGCGTGCAACGCAGGTGGTCACGACGGTGCGCTCGATGCCAGGACCGACAAGCGACTGTCGTTGCCGTGTGTTGCCGCGCCGGCTTTGACAGTTGCGACCCTCGCAAACGCCCGTCTGCCTAACTGCCAGCCCAGACGTGGGCGGTCCGCGCCAGCGCATTTGCATCGGCAATGTCCGCTGCCAGCTTCATGTCGCTGTCGACAAGCACGATCTCGCTCACCGGTCCTCGCGGCATGAGCGCGTAAGCGGCTGTGGCGCCAACATGCCCCGTCCCGATGATGGCAATCCGCGCTGTGCTGCTCAAACCAGTCATGCCGGTTGGCCGTCGGTGAGAGGCCTCCAGCTAATTGGCGGGGTGCCTAGTGAGACAGCAGAGCGCAATAATTCGCTTGCAGCAGCAGGTCGCGTGTTACGCCACCGAGCGCCCATTCGCGAAACCGACTATGTCCATAGGCGCCGGCAACAACCACATCTGCATCGATGTTCCGGATGGCGACGTCGAGCTGATAGGCATGATCACCCTTGCCAAGCGCAACGACTTCAGGGGAAGCGGTAATGCCGTGCGTCTTCAACCAACCACAAATTTCGCTAAGCTCAGTGGATACTTGCGTGCGGTCGGCCTCTTTGGCCATTTCCAGGATCGTAACTTGCTTTGCGATTTTAAGCAGGGGGAGTGCATCGGCGAGCGCACGTCTGGCCTCGCGCGTGTTTTTCCACGCGACGACAATCCGGTCGAGCTGGAGCGTCTTTGTTGCGCGCGGGACAACCAATACTGGCCTGCCCGCCTGCATGACAATGTCTCCGGGCTTTTCAGTTCGGGCCGTATCATGGGGGTCGAACGACAGCCCGCTTGTGATCACGAGGTCAGCGGCGCGTGATTCGCGCGCAACATAGTCGGCGATGCTCTCGTAAATTACTGCTGAGCGCCATTCGACGCGAGCTTCGCGCTTATCGAATGTTGCTCGGAATTCGGATTCGGCGACGTCAATTTCGCGGTGGATCTCCACGAGATCTGCCTCGACGAAGACACCGGGCGAATAGCCATCACTATTGACGATAGGTGTCGGTTGGCATGCAGCGATGCCGATAACGTGCGCATCGAGCGCGCTGGCGAGACCGAGCGTAACGCTAAGTAGATCGCGATTGGCATGTCCCAGCTTCAAGTGAACCATGAGTGTCTGATAGGCCATCGAACGCCTTTCGATTGCGGCGGGGGGTACATAAAAAGGTCTGGCGAGGGCTGTTTTGACCCGCATGAAGCTCGCTAAGAGGGACGTTTTCGCTGCGATCTTGATCGACGTATTGCCAACCAGCTTGTCCGCGCCGCGCAGCCGGCAGCCAGCGTTGGGATTCGACTGGCCACCGGGTCTACTGGTCAGGCCACGATCAGGTCGTTCTCAACCGAGGTCGCGCCGCGGGCGGCCCACGCGGTACTTGCTGCAGTCTGCCTCTCCTGCCACGACCCGACCGTTCCGGTCAGCTTAACGCGTCCGTCCTCTGCAGTAACATGAACTTTTTCTGGTTGGAAAAAGATCGAACGGTGCAGCGCAAGCTGGATATCTTGACCCAGGTGCGTGGTATCGACGTGGGGCTTGATCGTAATGTTGTTCGACACGCCGAGCACGCCCATCAGGTTGCGAACTTCTCGCTCAGCCGTTTCCATCTGGAAATGCCAATCTACGCGGCCGGTTAGCGTGACCCAGCCTTTCTCAACCTTGATCTTGACGGCATCTCGCGGCGTCGCGGTGTCCCACGCCAGCCGGTTAACAGCGGCAGTCGCGATGTCGGCGTCGTCGCGCTTGATTTCGAACGGAAGCCGGACCTCCATTTCCTCTGCAATGGCTCTTACGCCTTTGACTCGCCCGGTAGCCATCTCGGCAGCGTGCTTCTGGCCGTAGCTGTGGACATGCCCAGTCAGCGTTACTGTGCCGTTTTCTGCCGTTACGCCGATATGAGCGGCAGCGACGCTTGGCTCCCAATTCAATTCGGCAAGGACTGCTTTTTGTAGCTCGTCGTCACGTGACATCATGTGTCTCCGGGTTCGAGGATATCCAGCAATAATGCCCCGCTGCACGACCTCGGAGACAGCCTCGGAAACTACTCAGCTTTGTCGCCACGACGCGCGTGGTCGCTCTCGAGCCCGCCGCATCAGCAGAAGAAATCATTGCCGTCGATAACCTAAGCGAAGGCGTCGGCCCTGAGAATTCAGTACCCTCTCGAAAACTGAAAGCCTGAGAAGCGACCGTGCAATGAGATCGTTGCTGAGCGCTGAAGCTCCTCGATGCCGTGCTCGCCGTGACGACAACGCGCGCTCTATCGATGCCAAAAACGATTTCGGCACGAGAGTTTTTTAGCACTTCGAGTGCGCAGTCAATTTTGAGGTCAGGGGTCTGCGTTGATCATGCATTGCCGTGCATCAGCGATAGGCAGGTGACCGCCTTCGAGCCCGGTTGCCTGCAGCGTCGTTGCATTAATGCTGCTCGAGATGTCGTTGCATGAGCACGAGGGTCGGATCGCCCGGGTAAGGACCGGAGAAAAAGCCCATCTCGCGTTCCATATTGATGGCTGCACGCTGTCTCGAGTTTCGATAGCCTGAAGCGTTTTGAGTCCCTTTGCCTCGGTAAAGGCAGCGACGTGCCGCAGCAAATCCCAGCCTACTCCCTGAGATCTATAATCCTCGCGGATCGCGATGGCGATTTCAGCGCGATCGCCAGCGCCTGAACGCGCTTATCGTAGCGCGTCACACCTCATGATGTCGAAGGAGATGGGCGACGTCCGCAGCCGGCCGTCCCGCATAATCCTTATCGATTTCCGCTGTGATGCGCTTTTTCAGAGCGTCGCTATAATGATGGCGCATCGCCCCCAACACGCGCGGTGTCGCGACGACAATAAAGTTGACGTTGGACTGCCGCGCCAAGTCGTTCAGCTGTTCGGTTGCTGCTATTGCAAAGGCGTCTTCAGCGGCCTGGTGAAAGTCCGTCGATTGATAGGCACTGCGCGCGCGACCGGTCGAATTGTAGCTGCGTCCGGGCTTGTCGGTGCCAAGGGCTGCGGTATTTTCAACGTGCTTCCTGTCGTTTTCAACGACTTCCAAATCGATCGCGAGATCAGTCCCTCGATTTCGAAACAGCGACATTCTGGCGCCGTCGATCACCATGACCATTGCATCGTGGGAAACGAGCATCGTTAGCCTCCTGCGCCAAACTTTGCCGCGGTGTCGCGAGATGCGACGATTTGCAGCGATCGGCCATAATGCGCTCGGACGAGTGTCTCTTGCTAGTTTCGGCATCTACGTAAAGATCGAGGCGCCTTGCGATCGGACTTCAGTGGGGGGAGCAGAGGTCGCGCATAACGATACCGTCCGTCGCTCCAGCAGACGCTTCCGGTCAGAATGGATTTTTGAGCCCATTATCGAGTCGGTCGTGACATGGTAGTCCATATTTCACCGCTTCGGTTTCACCCTGTTCGGCTTGTTCGCCGCCCTTGCCTTCACGCAATTTAAGTTTGGCGCGGACTGCTGCGTCGGTTGGATCAGGAGCCTCCGGGCGGCAGGCCGATCTGCCCGAATTTTCGAGGCTTGGGACAGCCGAACCCTGAAAAAACGTAATTTAACCATCGCGCGTGCCGGCTAGCGGAATTGATCTGTGGACGCTGTCAGATGCTCCAGTCTACGACCTTAAGGATGTCGATCTTCGAAAGTGCCTGATCGGCGCTGACAAGGGTGGCATCAAGCGCCAGCGCGTGGGCCGCAATCATCAAATCTAGCGGAGCGATAGCGACGCCCGTGACTTCGAGCGCGGCGCGCAGAGTTCCGTAATGCGGCGCGATGGCGTCGCTCCAAGGCAGAATATCGGTATAACGAAGGAATTCGTGCACGAGCTTGGCAAGTGTCGTCGCCTGTGGACGCTTCGCCAGACCGTAGTGCATCTCACCTGCTGTGACCGAGGAAATTGCTAGTGCCGAAAGCGGTATTGACGCACCGCGCCCGCAAACCGGTTCGCGCTGCCGCAAGATCGCACTGGCCGCGTTGGTGTCGAGCAAATAGCGCCCAGTTTGCGCCGGACTCACGCCTCGTCCTTACCCTCGAAGGGCCAACCTTCGAACGGATCTAGGTCTTGCGACGGCGTCCGCCGCTCATCGTTCCCAAGAAAGTCGTCGGGAATGTCAGCCTTCAATTTTCGCGCAAACGCGAAAAACTCGGCAAGACTCTCTGGCTTGCGCGAGAGGATGACGTCGCCAGTCTGCTCATCGCGCCGGATGCTGACCTCGCTACCTTCAAATCGGTAGCTGAGCGGGAGGCGCGCGGCTTGGCTCTTGCCATTCTGAAACAGCTTCGCGGTATGACCTATGACACAATCTCCTCAGTATAGACTTTAGTCTATCGCGGCTGGATAATTGCTGAAAGGCAAAACGTTCTGTCCATCCATTTCGCTTGGCAGCGCTGCGATCGTAAGCCGCCGCGCTGATGCTGGCCGATAGCGAAGCCGTCCGGTTTGGCCCATCGGTCCGGACGGACGGGGGGAGCTTTAATTATGACCCGTCCACTCGGCCCGGCAGTCGGTGAGTTCCTTGATGAGCCAGTCGATCATGGTGACCTAAACTTCAGTCGCCCCTTGGCGTCGCTCGTTCTAGCGCTAGCGATAATCGAGTTGATCTGCGTCCTGCCGCACCGCGCTTGATCCGATGGCGATGAGCGCACCATGCGGATTCAGGCGGTCCGCGCGAATTGGCGTCCTCTGGGCAGGAATAGTAAATTGGACAACTCGCTGCGAGCCCCGGCTGAACGGGCAATCATCAGTGCTTCTTCCACTTCACCGGGATGCGCAGATAGGTGACACCATTGGCCTCCGCTTCGTCGAAGTGACCCCCGCGAATATTTACCTGCATCGAAGGCAGCAACAACTTGGGGACTGGAAGGCCTGCGTCACGCTGCTCACGCATCGCCACGAAATCATCCTCGCTCATGCCTCCGTGGACATGAACGCTGCTTCGGCGCTGCTCGCCAACCGTCGTTTCCCAGCGATAATCGTCTCTACCCGGTGCCTTGTAATCGTGGCGTAGGAACAGTCGGGTTTCACTCGGCAGTGACAGCAACCGTCGGATCGATCGGTAGAGTGTACGCGCATCGCCGCCGGGGAAATCAGCCCGCGCAATGCCATAGTCAGGCATAAACAGCGTATCGCCGACAAACGCATGGTCGCCGATCCGATAAGTCACGTCGGCGGGTATGTGGCTGGGGACGTGCAGCACCTCGACATCCAATTCGCCGATTGGGAAGCGGTCACCATCGTCGAAGGGCCGGTCGAAATCCGAAGGGTCGCTCTCCAGATCAGTTAGCCCAAATACGGGGCGGAAGATGCGCTGCACCTCGCGGATATGCACACCGATACTGATCCATGCGCCGGTTTGTGCCTTAATAAAAGGCGCTGCTGAAAGATGGTCGGCGTGGACGTGTGTCTCCAGAATCATCGCGATCCGCCAATCCTGTTCGCGCGCGAACGCCAAGATCCGCTCGGCCGCTGGCTAGGTCAAAATCCAGCACCGGGTCGATGACGGCTGCGGTGCGCGTTGCGGGATCGCCAACGCGATAGCTGATCGTGTTGGTCGGCTCGTCGAAAAAAGTATCGATGAAAGGCTAGATCATGATCGTCTCCGTTCTGCCTTGACGATATATAAGCATTTACTAAATTAGCTATATCGTACGGATATGACTATGATGCTCAAGCCGCTGATGGATCTGGCGACGTTCGCAGCGAAGGCAGGGCAAGTTGCGTATACGCTCAAGGCGATCGGCAATGCGCGGCGACTGATGCTTCTGTGCAAACTGGTCGAACATGGCGAGGTGACCGTGAGCGATCTTGCTCGCGATGTCGGCCTGTCACCATCCGCCTGTTCGCAGCACCTTGCAAAGATGCGCGACGAGGGTCTCGTTACCTTCCGGCGCGAGCGCCAGACGCTTTGGTATGCGATCGCAGACCCTCGCGTCGAAACGCTGCTCGCCACCCTGTACCAACTTTACTGCAAGGATTGATCCGCCGACGCTGCCGGCCCTTTCTCCTTCAGAAACTGACGCCGCGATCAAAACCGGGGCGTGACTGGTCGACATTCGGACCGCCGACGAACACGCGCGCGACCATATTGTGGGTGCCGTAAAGTTGCCATTTGGCCGGATCGGCGATCTGTCGCACGAGGCTCGCCCTGTCATATTCCATTGCAAATCGGGGATGCGAACCGCCTCCAACGCGGCGCAGCTCGCCGCCGCAACGGGCAGCGCGCGCGCCTACATCATGGACGGCGGGATGGATGCATGGCGAGCTGGGGGCCTTCCGACCATTAGGGATCATTCCCAGCCCTAGGACATCATGCGGCAGGTTCAGATCACGGCCGGTACGCTGGTGCTGGTGGGGCTTTTGCTTGGTCTGTTCGTCTCCCCTGCCTTCTTCGGCGTGTCTGCCTTCGTCGGTGGGGGGCTGACCATTGCCGGGATGGCGGGCTAGTGCGGGATGGCAAGGGTGCTGAGCGCTATGCCCTGGAACCGGCGAACGACCACCTGAAACAGTAATGGTTTCCATCACTATCCTCGCCGCGCTGCTCTCCGGTGCGATTATCGGCCTGATCCTTGGCCTGGTCGGCGGGGGCGGCTCGATTCTCGCCGTGTCGCTGCTGGTTTATGTCGTCGGGGTGGGATCGCCGCACGCGGCGATCGGGACGGCGGCTGTGGCCGTCACGGTCAATGCGCTCGCAGCGCTGGTAGGCCATGCGCGTGCGGGCCGTGTCAAATGGCGGTGTGCCGGTGTGTTTGCAGCTTCCGGCTTGCTCGGAGCGACGCTCGGTGCCGAGCTTGGCAAGGCGATCGATGGCAAGCGGCTGCTGATGCTGTTCGGTATTCTGATGATCGGTGTCGGTCTGTCGATGCTGCGGAAGCGACGCATGACAGAGGCACCAAACGTTCGCCTGACGCGCGACAGTGCCGCAATCCAGCTATCCCGGCTTGTCCCGATCGGGCTGGACGTGGGGTTTGTAGCAGGATTTTTCGATATCGGCGGCGGGTTCCCGATCGTGCCGGGACTGATCTTCGCCACGGCTATGCCACT